>SFCY01000067.1 GCA_004558865.1 Bacteroidales bacterium | reverse complement strand
TTTAATTCGCAATAGCCCGCTATTACTCATTAAAAGCCAAACAAAATCCACTCTTCTAAAAAACAAAATCCATGCAAGCCCTAATGACCGATTTGGGTTTAAAAAAAACAAAAGCGCCCTGAAAGGATAAAGCCAGAAGAAAGATTCTGGCTTTTAGCCTTTCAGGGCGCAATATTGTTAAAGTCTGTGTGCCGTTTGTCATCGTAGACATTGTTAGTCATCGTAGACATTGTCAGTTGCCATTTGCAATGCTTGTCATCATTGGCAACATGCGGCACAAGGCGGGATGTCGTCGGGATAACCGTTAGTTGTTTATCACCTTCTTGCCGTTGCGGATGTATATACCCTTTGGCAGGCTGTTGATGTCGTTGCCCATATATGTTCCGCTGATAGAGTATACACGGCTGTCAGTTGTCTTGTTTACAGTCACCTCGTTGATACCGTCAACAGGTTCGCCGCCGCCCATGAACTTGAATGACACGATACCCTTCTCCGTATCGTTAGTGATGTCGGTGATAGGCTTGCCCATTGTCTCTCCATTGTATGTCCATGCCTTCATAGGCTGTGAGTCGTCGGTCAGCGATGTAGCGTTCGATGTGCCAGGGAAGAGGTCGCCGGCAGCCTCAGCCTTATAGTCTTCGATGCTGAATACTTGTCCGCCGTATTTTGCCACGAGGTCAGCGTTGTGCTCCTTCAGGAATGTGATGTAGCTGTCCTCGATGGTAGAACCGAGGAAGTATTCAGGAACGAACATACCGTCGGCAGCCATGACATGCATGCGTGGATGACCTCCAGTGTTGTTCACCTTGCATCCTCCGAGTGAGAACTGGCTTGAGAGATAGTCAACGTGGGTCACCATCAGTCCGTTGCCGAACAGGTTCTTGTTCCAACCATTGTTCTGCACGTTCTCCACGATATAATACTCGTGGCCCGTCTCGTCCTTGTCGTTATAGATGCGGAATGCTGCGCCACCCTCGTCAAGCGATTTCAGTTCCACGTTTGAAGGACCGGTCAGTGTGCCGATTTCCATCCATCCCAGACGCTCGCGCTCCCATGCTGTGTAAGCAGTAGGGCGGTATCCGTTCGCTGTATATTCTCCGGCGTCCATCAGGCTCCAGTAGTCCATATTCTGGTTTATGCAAGCCTCTGCAATTGAACCCGATTTCGGATATAGGTCAGGCAGTCCCATACAGTGTGAGAACTCATGGCAGAAAAGTCCGATGCCGTTTATTATCGGTCCATTCGCCTGGTCAGCCGGTGTGCCGTTCAGCTCGTTGTTCACGCCATAGCGCTTCACGTCCATTCCGTCAAACGATTTTGCCAGTGAGAGATAACCCGATTTCGGGTGTATGCAGTCTGTAGAGTTTCCGGCGATACTCTGTGAGAATCCGGCGTAGATGATGTAGATGAGGTCGATATTACCGTCGTCGTTAGAGTCATATTGGGTGAAGTCCACCTCGTCGTCAACAGCTGTGCAGGCGTCGGTGAGCAGCAGTCCCATATTCTCCTCTGATGAATATCCCGCTCCGTATGTTGCGAGAGGTTTGCCAAGGTTCACAGGACCATACACTTCAAATTCCGGCTCGAATTTTCCGAAGCTCATGTCTTTGAAATACTTAGCCACGCTGGCATAGTTCTGTCCCATCTCCGGGTCGGTCTCCTTGTTGAAAAGTTCTTTGCCGTTGAGATATTTGTCGAAGGTAGCCTTAGGATTCTCCATGCTGAATTCCACGTCGCTGAATTCCACGAGGATTACCGGTATCTTGTGTTTGCCGAGCGAAGGCAGCAAAGAATTGTCCGGTGTCATAGGCTCACGTCTCACCTTGTTTGCCTTTGCCTGTTTCTCCATCGAATTGTAGAAAGCCTTGGCATTCTGCGCTTTGATGGCAGAGATTTCCTTTATCGTTCGCATGCTTGGCTCGTGGGCGAGCACTCCGGTTGAATACAGAGTGCCGTCGGCTTTCACGCCCGCGATATAGAAGTTTGTGCCTTCCTGATAGAGCAGTGTGCCGTCAGAAGCGAGGAAATAGCTCAAGTCCTCGTCTCCGTAGGCTCTAACGGTTATAGTCGTTCCGTCAGCCTGCTTGATGATATTGATTCCAGGCTTCATTTTCACTGCCCCTGCTGTCATTGCGGCAAACAGAAGTCCGAATAGTAATTTCTTTCTCATTGTGCAGTATTAATAATATTGAAGTTAATATCGTTAAGATTAAGATGGCCGAAGGTTATTGTTCAGCCTCGTTTCCGTTCAGTTCGTTGAAAATCTTGTCGAACAAAGCCCTGAGAGCTGTCCGGTTGTTTATATAATCCCTTATCACCTTCAGGTTCTTTTCGTTTTCGCTCCCCGGAATCCATAGTTTTATGTATCCCGTATTGGAGTATTTGTTGTCAAGATGTTCCGTAAACCTGTCCCATTGCTGCTCCATGCTCATCTCCGGATAGTGGTCGCGTCCGTAGAGTATCGTGCGTCTGAACACGGTGTCGGGTTCGAGTTCCCTGTCAGCCTCAGCCACAATCTTGCCGTAGATGCTTCTTGGAGCGTGTGATGCCGAAGCCCTGTGGTCTTCCACTGCCTCCTTCATAATTTTCATCTGTTCGGCAGAGAACCATTTCTTCAGTCTTGTGTCTGAAATCAGTATTTTCCCGCTCGTCAGGTGGTGTATAGCTCTCGGCCCCTCCAGTCCCAGGTCGTGGTAAGCCGCCGTGACATAAGCCATGTTGATGTCGGCACCGATTTTCCTGGCCAGAGCCAGCGACTGTTTGATGACATGGTTGACGTGGTTCAGACGATGGGCCTGGTCGAAATTGGCATATCTCGGTAGAATCTGTGTCTCGACAAACTCCATCAGGTCCAAACTTACATTAATGTCTATCATGCAAAAGTAGTTCTTATTTTTTTGCAAATATACCTTTTTCTTTTCACACCAGCAAGTTTTGTGGGTAGAGAAAATGCAACTTTTCTGACAGGCCAAAAGCGGTTCGGTGAATCGTTGCATCATGGATTGGTCGCAAATTATTCGCGAATAACTTGTGGCCAATCCATGGGAATCCTTGCAAAAGGCAACACCTCGAGCAATCCAGGCTTAGAATCTGATGCTGGCGCGGCCGCCGAGCGTGAGCACGTGGATGTATTCGTGGCTGTATCGGCTCCCCGGCACCTGCACGTTGTAGTCGAGGTAGGTGCCTATGGACAGGTTGGATCGCACCTGCAGGTCGGTGCAGAGGCCGGTGCCCACAGCCGGGCCGCAGTTGCGCGGAATGGGTGTGCCGTTGATGTTGGTGGGTGGATAGAACACGGCTCCCCCCACGAGCTTGCTGCCCACCTTCCAGCGCATGGAGAGCGGCAGGCAGAAATAGAGTCCGGTCTGGAGGGTGTAGAACTTGAAGGTGTTGTCGGGCGCATCCTGTCCGTTGACGATGTAGCGCAGGTTGGCCGCCGCCGCTTTTCCGCCGATTCCAAAATAGGGAGAAAAGAACCATGCCCCCTCCAGTCCGATGGCGGTGCCTGTGGTGGTCTCGAAAGCCTCGCCCTCACGGATGTCGTAGTGGCTCAGGGGGAGGGAGAACCCCACGGTGAGCGAGAGGAAGGAGGGATTGGGGCGGAAGAGGGCGGCATACATCCCGGGCGAGTCCTTCATGTTGAGCCCCTTGTCTTTCATCACGAGGTCGGCCAGCCAGTAGCCCAGCTCCGTGGAGAGGATGCCGATGCCCGCTCCTACCATCACGTCTGAGATCCAATGCTTGTTGTTGGCCACGCGCATGAGCCCTGTGGCCGTGGCCAGTGAGTAGGCTCCCACACCCACCCACGGCGACAGGTGCCCATATTCCTTGGTGAGCATGGTGGCCGTCATGAAGGCCGTGGCCGTGTGGCCCGAGGGAAAGCTGTGGCGGTTGGTGCCGTCGGGGCGCGTCACCTGGGTGGTGCGCTTCAGACCGTCCACGGTGATGGCCATGGCTCCCACGGTGAACGCGTCGCTCAGCAGCATTCGCCCCCACGAGCTGCGCGAGGGCACACCGGCCGTCTTCATTCCCACCATCACCGCTGCGGGAAGATACTGCATGTAGTCGTCGATGGGGCGGCGGAAATGGGGCAGGAAATCGTTGCGGAGCCTACGGAACTTGGTGTCCTGATGCTTCACGATGAGGCCGCCGGCGATGAGCGGCACACCCATATAGGTGGCGCGGAAAAGGCGCGACTCAAAGGCGCGGTCCATCCACTCCAGCTTGGGGTTGAGCCGCAGTGAGTCCATCTTGGCCACGGCTGTCGTGTCGGTGGTTGTCGCGGGTGGCATTGCGGCCACCTGCAGTGTGTCGGCCAGAGAGGCTTCGGCAGCCTGTGCCGCATGCCCTGCGCAGACCATCAAAGCGAATGCGATAATTTTGGTTTTCATCATATCTGTTTTTTAAACGCTGCAAAAAAGATTATACTTTGTAATTTGTACAAAATGTTTGTTGTTTCTTTATTTTTGTTCGTTTTGAACTCTACCAGCTGGATGAACTTCTATGATTGTGTGCATGGGATTGCCGCAAACGGCCCACTGCAATGGGGTGTGGCCTTTGCGTTCCTTGCGTCGTTGCAATGAGGGGTAAGGGTGTGGGTACATGTACTTTGGGGCGACCCAAGAAAAATGTCTTGCTTTATGCGAGACTGGAATGAGAGCAGGAGGTGAGGCTTCCGCTTTTACTCCTCTCTTGTTCTGTCATGTATTTTGCTAACGCAGCGGCTGTATCAACCATAAACGTGACTAAGCCGCACATGTATTAACCAAATATAAAAGTAATGTTTAACCGGGTCAACCAACATTAAAAATAAGGCTAAAAGTAGTCCATGACAGTTGTTCTATTGTTGTGTGACGGTTGTTCTATTGTTGTGAGGCGGTTGTTCTATTGTTGTGTGACAATTGTCACACAAGTTGGGCTGACCGAAAACGAACCCTTGCTTGGCCTCCTTTTTATTCCCAATGTCCGAAAAATCGTGAGGTTTGTTTTGTTATCCCCTTTAATTCCACTATCTTTGCATCGACAATCAGCCGTCGCCGACCAGGCGGCGGCCAACATCTATATGACTATGAACGAATTGAAGAAAGCTTTCGCAGCCAAGCTGTTGAACATCAAGGCCATCAAGTTGCAGCCGGAGAACCCCTTCACGTGGGCCTCGGGATGGAAATCGCCGTTTTATTGCGACAACCGCAAGACGCTCTCCTATCCCGCGCTGCGCAGTTTTGTGAAACTGGAGCTCGCCCATGCCGTGCTGGAGCATTTCCCCGAGGCCACAGCCGTGGCCGGCGTGGCCACGGGAGCCATCGCCCAAGGGGCTTTGGTGGCCGACGAGCTGAACCTGCCCTTCTGCTACGTGCGCTCCAAGCCCAAGGACCATGGCATGCAGAACCTCATTGAGGGAACGCTGCCCGAGGGCGCCAAGGTGGTGGTGGTGGAGGACCTCATCTCCACCGGCGGTAGCTCGCTCAAGGCCGTCGACGCGCTGCGCAAGGCTGGATTCGAGGTGGTGGGCATGGTGGCAAGCTACACCTACGGGTTCCCCATCGCCGAGCAGGCCTTCAGGGAGGCCGGGGTGAGGCTCGTCACGCTGACCGACTATGAGCACGTGGTGGCCCAAGCCCGGGAGACGGGCTACATCAAGGAAGAGGACGTCGAGGTGCTGCACGCCTGGAGAAAAGACCCCGCCATCTGGAAGAAATGACATCTGGGAGGGCGGTCAAGCAGCAGTAGTCCTTCAGCCCGGTTCGTCAGAATCGGGTGGGGGTGAGGGCTGCGCGCCTCCCAACCAACCCAACCAACGACTATGGCAAAATTTGAAAGCACAATCCGCGAGATACAGGCCCCGCAACAGATGGTATACAGCGTGCTGGGCAACATGAGCAACTTTGGCAAGGTGATGGACCGCGTGCCGCAGGACGTGCGCGAGAAAGTGGCCTTCACGGCCGACGGCTTCGCCGTGGAGTCGCCCATGGGCAAGGTGGCCATGAAGATCGTCGACTTGGAAGAGCCGAAGACCATCAAGATGCAGTCGGTGGAGAGCCCCGTGCCCTTCACCTTCTGGATTCAGCTGCTGCCCATGACGGAGCAAACCTGCAAGATGAAACTCACCATGAAGGCCGAACTCAACTTCATGATGGCCCAGATGGTGAAAGGCCCCTTGCAGCAAGGCATTGAGCAGTTGGCCGACATGCTGCAGGCCCTGCCCTATCAGCAGTTGGGACAGCCCTGATTCTTCCAAGTGGAGACTCAGCCATCCCCTAAATTGTCAGCTTATGCGATTCACAAAGAAGATATTCCTTGCCCTGGCGGCAAGTGCGCTGGCAGCTTGCGGGGGCAACGAGATGTACAACAGCGACATCTTCTGCTACTTCACCTACAACACCAGCATCCACAACACGGGTCTGCTGTGGGCCGCCCTGCAGCCGGGAAACTACGGAGAGTTTGTCTTCGTCAGCGCCCCGGTGGCGGGCGGCGTGCGCTATGTCGTGGCCCAGAATAGCTCGGGCCAGACCGACCGCGTGGCCATCACCACGGCCACGGAGACGCGGCTCACCTATTCGCTTGGGGCCAACGACGGCCTCATCATCGGGCGCACCACCGACGGGCAGCTTGTGGCCTACGACCGGCAATGCCCCAACTGCTCGCGGGAGAACAACCTCTACCGCTACTCGCTCTCGTTCAAGTCGAACGGGCAGGCCGTGCACTGCGCCACCTGCAAGCGCGACTACGACCTCAACAACTTGGGCAACAGCAATGGGGGTGGCCGCAAGCTCGACCAGTATCTCGTGAGCTACAACGGAGCCGTGCTCATCGTGCACAACAAGCAGTAGAAAGAAAGGGGCAAAAAGCATAGACCAAAGACCCAAAAGACCCACCCCCAAGCTCCTCCCTCCGAAGGGAGGGGGATAATCACCCAACAGAGGGGCGCGGGCTGTGGATGTACGCTTTTGGGTACGTCTTTGGGGTGATTGAGACTCCCCTCCTTTTAGGGAGGGGCAGTGTGTGGGTCTTTGGGCAGTGTGTGGGTCTTTGGGCAGTGTGTGGGTCTTTGTCTTTTTCGGGAGAAACTATTGTAATGTTGCGTCATCTTCTTCACATATCACTCTTCTTGATCGTGTCGTGCGCCTTGGCCGCCTGCTCCCAGCGGGACGGAGGGGAGCGCGCCATGTACTATTGGCGCACGTCGCTCAGTCTATCCACACAGGAGCGCGCCTTTCTCAGGCAGCACAACGTGAGGCGGCTCTACGTGCGCTACTTCGACGTGGTGCCCACCGACGACGAGGGCAACCAACCCAACGCCACCATCACTTTCGACGACTCGCTGCCCAAAGGCGTGGAGATTGTGCCCACGGTCTACATCCTCAACGACTGCATGCGCAGCGACGACCCGCTCCTGGCCGAGAGGATCCTCAAACGCGTCAGGCAGATGAACGAGACCAACGACGTGGGCCAGCTCAGGCAGCTGCAAATCGACTGCGACTGGACCATCCAGACCCGTGAGCGGTTCTTCGACTTCCTCGGCCGGCTGCGCGCCCTCTGTCGCCAAGGGGGCATACTGCTCTCGGCCACCATTAGGCTGCACCAGCTCTCGCAGCCCGTGCCGCCTGTCGACCGCGGCGTGCTGATGGTGTACAACACGGGCGACGTGACGCGGCTCGACTGCCAAAAGCCCATCCTCGACCTCGACGACGTGAAGCCCTACATCCACCATCTCGACCACTACAAGCTGCCGCTCTCTGCGGCCTATCCGCTCTTCGCGTGGCGCGTGCTGTTTCGCGGCGGACGCTACGTGGGCATCATGCATGGCGACGACGACCTGCCTGTGCTCAGGGGCGACAGCATCGTCATCCGGCAGCCTTCGGCCGCCGACATCAGCGGGGCCGAGGGCGTCATTGGCCGCCACCGCCCCGACATCCACTCGGAACTCATCCTGTACGATCTAAGCAAACAAAACATCAATAGATTCAAATCGACTGATTATGAGAAGATTTTTTCCGCTCGTTAGCGCGTGGCTCCTCGCCCTGCTCCTGCCCTTGCAGGCAAAGGCGTGCATAGCCGAGGCCCCCACGCACAACGCCTACCTGTTCAGCGTCTACGACCAGGCCCTGATGGCGTACAATCCCTTCATGGGCAGGGTCAACGACTACTGGCGCAGCTACGTGGGCAGCAACGATGAACACTTCGACCGCCTCAACGACAGCACCCTCATCCTCAGCACCGCCCGCCAAAAGGGCGACCGCGAGGCCACGGCCTATCTGGCGCTGCTCTACGCCTACGTGAGGGCCAGCGCCAACCTCAACGGCTGGGACTACCCCACCAAGGAGGAGGTGGCCCATTATAATAAGGTGGTGGCCGGCATGCTCGCCGCCGCGCGCGCCTACAGGGGCAAACGCTTCAGGGCGCAGTACCTGCTGATGCAGATGCGCGCCCTCTTTGCCCAGAAGAACTACAAGGCGGCGGCCGACGTGTGGGCAAGGAAGGGCGCAAGGCAGCCCGCAAGCGTGTTCCGCGACTTGATGCAGAACCTCTATGCCGGCTGTCTGCTCCGCACCGGCGGCAAGCGGCAGGCTGTGGAGATCTATGCCCGGCAGCAGGACTTCGCCAGTCTGAAATACTGCGTGCGCAAGTATCGCAACTTGGCGGGCATCAAGAGCATCTATGCCCAAAACCCCAACTCGGCCACGCTCGTCTACCTGGTGCAGGACTTCGTCAACAACACGCAGGAGACCTTCGACCTCTTTGAGGCCAACCGCCTCCCCTTCGGCTGTGTGGACGGCAGCGACTCGACAAAGACCAGTTGGCTTGAGGAGATCGACCGCAAGGCCATCTACCGCCAGGAGGCCCTCGACTTCGTGGCCTTTGCGCGCCAAGTCGTCAGCGAGGGCAAGACGCAGGTGCCCTGCCTGTGGCAGACCGCCATCGGCTGCATCCACCATGTGCTCGGCGACACCAAGGCCGCCGACGGGGAACTCCGCGCCGCGCTCGCCATGGCCGGCACCGACCGCATGAAGGCCAACGCAAGGGCCATACATGCGGTCAACTCGGTGAGTGTGAACAGGCTCGACAACGACTACCTCAACTGGATTGCACAGGAGATGGAATGGATGCAAGGCCAAAGCAAGATGGAACGGGACGGCCGATACAACCACTACGACGACGTGGTGGACCGCTTGGTGTTCAACAACCTCGTGCCGGCCCTGCGCAAGGTCGGGATGGACGACCTCGCCTTGGGCCTCATCGCCTCGCAGCAGATCAGCCTGTGGTATGTCGGCGAGTATTTCGACGCCCTGCAGCAGCTCTCCGCCGACCAGCTCATCGCCTATCGCAAGTGGGCCAAGGCGCGCCCGGACAACGCCCTCGCGGCCTACGCCCGGCAGCATGCGCCAAAGGACGACGATTACTACAACGACCTTATCGGCACCCGCTTCTTGGCCTGCGCACGGTGGGAGGAGGCCATACCCTATCTGGAGAAGGTGGGCCGCGACTTCCTCGCCAGCCAGGGCATCGCGCCCTACGCCAAGAAGATGGACTTTAACCAGGACCGCTGGATAACCGACCAGAAGATTGACTGGGACGAGATGAACTCCGACGTGACGCTCACCACCAACAAGAAGACGGACTTCTGTAGGGAGATGATGCAGGAGGAGTCGAAATACCGCCTGATGCGCGAGGGACTGGACAAGCGCCTGCAGGCCTACAAGCTCGCCTCGCTCTACTACCAGGCCAGCTACGAGGGCGACTGCTGGTGGCTCACGCAATATGGCGTCAGCTCAACGCAGGACAGCGCGCTCGCGGGAACGAAGGACTTCGTGGCGGAGGCCATCAGCCTGCTCAATGCCGCCAAGGCTCCCAAATGGAACAAGAAGGAGGAGCGGCGGTCGTTCGACCTGCAGCAGAAGTCGCTCTACGCCCTGGCCTTCATCCACCGCGACCCGATGGTGACGTGGAGCTACGATGCCGACTACAATGCCGTGGCCAACTACCAGCCCCAGTCGCGCCAGTATCAGGCCATGCTCGCCCTGAGCGGCTTTGCCAACCGCTATCCCCAGCGCGTGGCCGCCTACGTCAGCCGCTGCGACGTGCTGAAGAAGTTCCAAAGCCGGCTGTAACGCACTCGGATTTCCCACTCTGTAAAGGCTGGTGGGCAGGCGAAGTGCTCTTGTCCAGCTATGGTGGGAAGACAAAGTTTGATAACCCATTAATTGTAAGGGCAGGTTCTACGTAGGACCCGCCCTTATTGTGTGAGATAGCATTGTTGTCCAATTCCTCTTTTCCATGGGAGTTTTCCTGCAACCGCACCACTTCTTCAGGGGAGTCTTCTGCACAGTGGATATTTGCCTTGGGTTTAAAAATCGGAATGAGGCGATAGAGTTGGCCATACCTGGAAATGAAAAGGCACACTTTCCTTTGCCGTTTCGCTTATTTCCATTATTTTTGCAACAGATACATACAGGCAGAACAGACGATTATGATAACGAAGGAAGAATTACGACAGCTCTTGAAGAGCACTGAGACATACCGCATAGAGCGCACTGTGTCCACTGGTAATAAAGACAAGTTCAGTGAGGCTATCTGTGCGTTCTCCAATGATCTGCCCGGCTCTCACAAGAACGGCTATCTGATAATAGGCGCTGAGGACGACGGCGAAATAAAGTCCGGCTTCAAGGTTACGGACGCCTTGCTGAAGAATATAGCTGCCCTGCGCTCGGATGGCAACATACTGCCGATACCGACCATGAGCGTTGACCGCTATGAGTTTCCCGAAGGTGACCTGCTTGTCTGTGAGGTGCAGCCGTCGCCGATGACACCGGTCCGTTATCGTGGTCGTGTGTTTGTGCGTATCGGGCCCCGACGCGACATCGCTTCCGAGGATGAGGAGCGAATACTGACAGAGCGACGTACGGCCAACATGGCTACATTCGATGTCACTCCGTGTCTTCGCGCCAAGCTGTCGGATTTGAATGTTGACATGATACGCAATGGCTACCTCCCCAAAGCCGTTGACGCTGACGTGTTAGCTGCTGACAACAGAAGTCTGGAAGAACAGATGGCATCGGTAGGCTTGTACGATATGGACAGTCATTGCCCGACGAACGCTGCTGTGATACTCTTTGCTCACCGTCCGAAACAGTTCATACCCGGTGCCTACGTGCAGTACGTGAAGTTTGGCGGCAACGATAAGGCCTCCGACATATTCAATGAACGTATGTTCACAAGCTGTTTGTTTGACTTGTTGCCCAAGCTCGACACCTTTACGGAGAACAGTGTTGTAACAACGAGACCGGTACCGGTGACAGCCTTCCGCGAGGAGCAAGTCGTCAACTATCCGCGGGAAGCCATCAGGGAGCTGCTGTTGAACGCAGTCATGCACCGCGACTACAGTTCCAACATGCCGATACGCTATTACGATTTCAGCGACCGCTTGGAGATAATGAATGCAGGCGGACTCTATGGCAAGGCACGCCCCGAGAACTTCCCACATGTCAACGACTACCGCAACCCCATCATAGCCGAGGCATTGAAGAACCTTGGCTATGTGAATATGTTCAACCGTGGCGTGAGCCGCGTGAAGGAGCTGTTCAAGGAAAACGGCAATCCACCCATAGACTTCAATGTAGACAAAATCACGGTGTTTGAAGTGGTGGTGAAGCCGAACAAGTCTAATACACGACCAGCAGAACCGACTTCTCAAATAAGGAGGAGAGGACTTATACCCAGCAAAACAGAACTTGACAAACTTGTATTCTATTGCAGGGAGCCAAGGTCTTTAGCCGAGATATTGAGCTATATGGGGTATAGTGATAGAACTAAGTTCAGAAACAAGTATATCAAGTTTCTGTTACAGCAAGGAAGGATAAGGATGACTCTACCAGATATGCCAACAAGTAAGAGGCAAAAATATGTTGCCTCGGAGAAGGCATCATAGCTCCACCATCTTGGTGCCTTAATTATTTTAGGCACCAAGATAAATTGGT
>SFCY01000066.1 GCA_004558865.1 Bacteroidales bacterium | reverse complement strand
TGGGTCTGAAGCGATGGGGAGGCCGTCGAGCTTGCTCGTAAGGCCACCCCACCGCTTCAGACCCATAGCTCCGGTAGGAGCGTAAGCCTGGACATGACCCTTTTCCTTCCCCTTTACATGGGTCTTTCTTAGCGTGGTTCGCTTTTAAATTGTTACTACAATAACGAGGCAAGTTCAATGCCCAATTGTTAATGGATTTAGCATTTAATGTTAAATTGTGTTTAGATACTCGCCCTTTTAAGTTAAGAATTTGTTACGTTCTGAAAAATATACTATATTTGCAGGGTGAGACACGTGGCGATAGCTGCGGTGATAAACTGTAACCGCGCACGGCTCTTGCCACAAAAGCCTAACGAAAACCTGTCAACCGTCTTTACTATGGCGACGAAGCACATTTAGAGAGTAATTATAATCATGGCCTAAACAGCCGGATAAGATGTAGAACAATTCAACTCAACGCTGACAATAATTTATTAATGAGCAACAGCTATAATTGTATGGAGAGAAGACTAACTTTGATTTTGAGCTTTCTGTTCCTATTCGTAGGGATGGCTTTGGCTCAAACGAAAATTTCCGGAACAGTAGTTTCTCAGGAAGATGGGCAACCGATTATCGGTGCCTCAGTGATGGTTAAAGGCACTAAGACCGGTGTTGCCACCAACATGGACGGCGAGTTCACCTTGGATGTTCCCAAGGGTGCTGTCCTGGAGGTGACCTACATCGGTATGAAGCCTGTTACGGTAAAGGCCAGTCCGAACATGAAGATCACCATGTTCTCGGCAGCCGACCACCAGCTCGACGAAGTCGTGGTGACGGGTATCCAAAAGATGGACAAGCGCCTCTTCACCGGCGCCACGACCAAGGTGGACGCTGAGAAGACGCGTCTCGACGGTGTGGCCGACGCCTCGCGCGCCCTCGAGGGTCGTGTGGCCGGTGTGAGCGTGGAGAACGTCAGTTCCACCTTCGGTACGGCTCCGAAGATCCGCGTGCGCGGCGCCACCTCTATCTACGGTTCGTCAAGCCCGCTGTGGGTGGTCGACGGTGTGATTCTCGAGGATGCCGTCAACGTGAGCGCCGACGACCTTTCGTCGGGTGACGCCACAACGTTGATCTCCAATGCCATCGCCGGACTCAACGCCGACGATATCGAGAGCTTCCAGGTGCTGAAGGATGGCTCCGCCACCTCTATATATGGCGCGCGCGCCATGGCCGGTGTGGTGGTCGTGACCACGAAGAAAGGCCGTGCCGGACACTCCTCCATTAATTATACGGGCGAGTTCACTTATCGCCTGAAGCCCAGCTACAACGATTACAACATCTCCAACTCGCAGGAGCAGATGGGTATCTACAAGGAGATGGAGGCCAAGGGATGGCTCGAGTATGCCAGCCTTGCCAACAGCTCCACCTCCGGTCTCTACGGACAGATGTACAGTCTCATCAAGCAGTATAACGAGACAAGCGGCAAGTTTGGCCTCCCCTACACCCAGGCTGCCATGAACGCCTACCTGCAGCAGGCTGAGTTCCGCAACACCAACTGGTTCGACCTGCTGTTCAACAACAACGTCATGCAGAACCACTCGGTGAGTATCTCCAGCGGCACCGACCGCGCCAGCCTCTACGCCTCCATGTCGGCCATGCTCGACCCGGGATGGTATAAGGACAGCAAGGTGCAGCGCTACACGGGCAACTTCAACGCTTCCTACAAGCTGAGCAAGCAGATCACCGTGACCATGCGCGGCAACATGAGCCACCGCGACCAGGATGCTCCCGGCACACTCAGCCAGGATGTCAACGCTGTCGACGGCTCCGTGAACCGCAACTTCGACATCAACCCCTTCAGCTACGCCATGAACACCTCGCGTACGCTCGACCCCAACGCCGTCTACACGCGCTACTATGCCCCGTTCAACATCTTCTCGGAGTTGGACAACAACATGATCAAGGTGAACACCGACGACTTGCGCTTCACGGGTGAGCTCAACATCAAGCCTTTCATGGGACTTGAGATCAACCTCTTGGGCAACTACCGCTTCTACAAGGCCTCGCGTGAGCACATCATCAAGAACCACGCCAACCAGTCCGAGGCCTACCGCGCCGGCGTGGACAACCCCAACGTGATGTACAGCAACTCGTTCCTCTACACCGACCCCGACGTGAAGAACGCCCTGCCGATGTCGGTCATGCCCACCGGCGGTATCAACATCATGAACGTGAACAGCGTGAAGCAGCTCGACTTCCGTGGCACCGTGCAGTATAACCACGTATGGGCCAACACCCACATCTTCAATGCCCTCGTGGGTATGGAGGCCAACCGTGCCGACTACGACGCCCGCGAGAACAAAGTCTACGGTGTGGACTACGAGAACAACCGCATCCAGACCCTTCCTGACCAGTTCTACAAGCAGGCCAAGGAGCGCGGCACCTCGCTCAACACCTTCAGCAAGCAGTTCACGCGTCGTCTGGCCTACTTCGCCAACCTCAACTATTCCTACAAAGGCATCTACGCCTTGAACGTCACCGGCCGCTACGACGGCAACAACAACATGGGCAAGAACCGCAGCAGCCGCTGGCTCCCCACCTGGAACGTCAGCGCAAGCTGGAACATCCATGAGGAGGAGTGGTTCAAGAACTGGGCCACGGCCCACAAGAACTGGCTCTCCCACGCCACGCTGCGCGGCAGCTACTCTCTGGTGGGTGACCAGACCACGGCTTCCAACGCATCGGCCATCTTCGCCTCCCAGAACGTGTGGCGTCCGCAGGGCAACCAGCAGGAGACGGGTATCGCCCTCTATCAGCTGGGCAACTCAGAGCTCACATACGAGAAGAAGAAGGAGTTCAACCTGGGCCTCGACCTCGGTTTCCTCAACAACCGCATCAACTTTGTCAACGATATCTACTTCCGCGACAACTACGACTTGATGGGTTACATCAACACCACCGGTGTGGGCGGTGAGATCCGCAAGTTCGCCAACGACGCCAAGATGCACTCGTGGGGTATCGAGTCGACCATCTCCTCGCGCAACATCGTCACCAAGGACTGGGAGTGGGGCACTGACCTGACATTCTCCTACACGCATACGGAAATCAAGAACCTCTTGGCTCAGTCCACCGTGATGGGCCTGATCTACGACTCGGGCAGCAACATCCGCAAGGGTTATCCCCACCGCTCGCTGTTCTCCATTCCTTTCGTGGGACTGAACGATGAGGGTCTGCCCCAGTTCATCAACGAGAATGGTGAGCTGACCGTGACCGAACTCAACTTCCAGGAGTTCCAGAACCTCGACTTCCTCCACTATGAGGGTTCCACGGAGCCTACCTTCACCGGTGGCTTGAACAACACCCTGCGCTGGAAAAACTGGCGTCTGAACGTGTTCATCACCTACAGCTTCGGCAACAAGATCCGTCTCGACCCGGTCTTCGCCTCCGCCTATTCCGACATGAGCGCCATGCCCAAGGAGTTCAAGAACCGCTGGGTGCTCCCCGGCGACGAGATGAAGACCGACATTCCCACGATCGCATCCGTGCGTCAGTATCGCAACTACGCAGCCTCCACCAACCCCCTGAGCTACGCTTACAACGCCTACAACTACTCTACGGCCCGCGTTGCCGACGGCGGCTTCATCCGCATGAAGGATATCTCGCTGACCTACGACTTCGAGAAGTCGCTCATCAACCACATAGGCCTGAGCACTGCCTCTCTGAAGGTGGACGTGACCAATCCCTTCCTGATCTACTCCGATTCTAAGCTCAACGGCCAGGATCCCGAGTATGTGATGTCTGGTGGTGTGTCGTCGCCCCTGTCGCGTCAGATTACACTCACCCTTCGTTTGGGTATTTAATCCGTCAATTCAACCATATAAACATCTTATATAGATATGAAACTGAATAAAAAGATATATTCCATTTTCGGTCTTGGCCTCGGGCTGCTCGCCCTTGCGTCGTGCAGTGACAGCTTCCTTGACACGATTCCAGATGAGCGTACCGAAATCGACAATGTGGACAAGGTGGTGAAGCTGCTCGTCACCTCCTATCCTTCCGGCAATCCCTCGTGGGTGGGTGAGATCAACTCTGACAACCTCATCGACAACCAGAGCCCCCACCTGCCCTCCAATCCCAACAACAAGCAGATCCTCTCCCACTATAACTATGCGGCTTATGATAACTGGGACAACCAGCTCTTCCGCTTCGAGCCGGCCACCCAGGCCACCTATGGGTCTTCTGACTCTCCTGGCAGCCTCTGGCAGAGCTACTACAATTCCATCGCCTCTGTCAACGCCGCCCTGCAGGCCATCGACAAGTTGGAGGCTGAGGGCAACAACAGCGAGCAGCTCCGTCCAGCCCGAGGGGAGGCTCTCCTGATCCGCGCCTACTCCCATTTCATGCTCGCCAATCTCTTCTGCCCCGCCTACAAGGACCAGGAGACGAGCAAGAACGCAGTGGGTGTGACCTATATGACAGAGCCTGAGACACAGGTGCTGGTGAAATACGACCGCGGCAACCTTGCCGACACCTATACGAAGATTGAGGCCGACCTTCTGGAGGGTCTGAAGTATATCTCCGACGTCAACTTCAACACGGCTCCCAAGTACCATTTCAACACCCAGGCCGCCAAAGCCTTCGCAGCCCGCTTCTATCTCTTCAAGAAGGACTACAAGAAGGTCATCCAGTATGCCGATGCCGTGTTGGGCACGGATACCGCCCAGCTGCAGAGCAAGCTCATGGACTACTCGGCCTTTGAGGGCTGTACCTCTGCCAGTGACTACGGCAATGCGTGGCAGAGTCCCGAGCGCCAGAACAACCTGATGCTCATCCCGACCTACTCCGTGCTCTCACGCCGCGTCCTCGGCTATCGCTACAGCTGCGCAGGCCCCGCCGCCCGGGATGCCTTGATGATCCACAGCAGCTCCCTTTGGAGGGGCTACATCTGCCCCGTGCAGCTCCTGGTCTCTGGCTCAGTCTTCTCTGCCTCCGGCAGCGACTACGGCTTCTACAGCTGCAAAGTAAACGAGACCTTCGAGTATACCGACCCCGTTGCCGGTATCGGCTATCCCCACGTGGTCTATCGCGCCTTCACCAACTCGCAGCTCCTTCTCGAGCGCGCCGAGGCCGAGGCCATGCTTGGCCAGTACGACAAGTGTACAGGCGACCTGATGTGCTACTGGAACGACGCTCTCAAGAGCTTCTCCACAGCCGACTACAACGCCTACGTGAAGGGTGGCAACGCCTACTTCCTCACCAAGGCCATTCTCCTGCAGTATTACAGCGACAAGAGCAATCCCAACTGCTTCGAGAATTGGGACTTTGCCAAGCAGATGGGCATCAATGTTCCCGCCGCTGCCGTGCCATACATGAACTGCATCAACGACTTCCGTCGACTGGAGAACGTCTTTGAGGGCCACCGCTTCTTCGACATCAAGCGCTGGGGCCTGGATCTCACCCACACCGTTGGCCTGGAGTCCACACCGTTCAAGACCACTGCAACCAGCAAGGAGCGCGCCATCGAGGTGCCTTGGGAAGCCCTCTCCGCCGGACTGGCCACCTCGCGTCCCGGCGAGCCCGAGGCCAAGGAAAAGGCCAAGGCCTGGAATTCCAATCTTACTTTCAAACCGAGCGATTTCGCAGTCAAGACAAAATAAATCAAGGAGGTTAAACTATGAATTTGAAGAACAAATTAATGATTCTTGGGTCTGTTTGCCTCCTGGCAACAGGCTTCGCATCGTGCAGCGACGATGATTTGGGCGACACCATCTTCAATACCAATCCGTCGGTTGACTATCTCGACAAGAGTTCGTTCACCTTCCCCCTCGATACCTTCATCAAGGTGAACTACAACGAGCCCTACAACATTCGGATGATCTACCGTTTGGAGGACAAGGCCACCGACATGTCGAAGAACCTGACCCCGGCCACCTACGACAACAGTGTGGACATGGCCGTGCTCACCAAGTATCTCTGGTATGATGCCTACAAGGCGGTGACGGGTTCGGAAGACTTCATGAAGACGTACTCTCCCCGCATCATCCAGCTCTGCGGTTCGAAGAACTACAACCCCTCACAGGGCACCGAGGTGTTGGGTGACGCCAGCAGCGGTGTGAAGATCAACCTCTACAATGTGAACAACCTCGATGTGAACAACGTAGACATGATGAACCAGTATTTCTTCCACACCATGCACCATGAGTTTGGCCACATCCTCGACCAGACCCACCTGCATCCCACTGAGTTCAACCTGCTCTCCGCAGGCCACTACGACGCTTCCGGCTGGAACGAGACACCTGACTCTGTCGCCGCAGGCCGCGGCTTCGTGAGTCCCTACGCCTCCATGATGCAGAGTGAGGACTGGGCCGAAACCGTCTCCACCTACATCACCGCCGACACCCTGGCTTGGACCCAGTTGCTGGCCAGCTCGGAGTATGAATGGGAGCTGAAGGAGATCGACGACTTGGCCGCCTACAACAAGCTCCTCCCCTCGTTCGGCGAGTACAGCCTCGACACCATCGGCTACTTCCAGCCGAGCGAGAGCGGAAAGCCTCATCTCTATCGCCGCGCCTGTGTCCGCGACGGCAACGACCATGTGGTATTGGGCGCCGACGGCAAACCCCAGTGGACCCACAACTCTGGCATAGACGGCAAAGCCATCATCCTGCGCAAGCTTGATTTGGCACGCAACTATCTCAAGACGTACTACAACATCAGCATCGACGAGCTGCGCGCTGAGGTGCAGAAGCGCACCTTCGTCACCAACGCCGACGGCAGTTTCGTCTACGACCGTCTGGGACGTCTCGTCAACAAGCTCACCTACAAGCAGGACGATGGTACGACACTCTTGGACCAGCTGCGTCAGGAGGTCAACCAATACAAGTCACTACAAAAATAACCCCTCAAAAATTTAGCTCGCAAATATGAACAAGATATTAACAGCTTCCCTTCTCCTTGGTGCAGCGCTGACCTTCAGCGCCTGCTCCAACGAGGAAGACGACATCTTCGACCAGAGCGCCGCCGAGCGCCTCAACGCCGCCGTCGACCTTTATTCCTCCCGTCTTGAGGCCCAGCCCAACGGATGGGCCATGCAGCTCTATCCCACGCTGCAGAACGAGGCTCCCTATGGCAACGGCTATCTGGTGCTGATCGACTTCAACCCCGACCAGAGCGTGCGCGTGGCCATGAACAACACGCTCACCAATGGTGACTTCGCCCAGGACATTTCGGCCTGGCAGGTGATCACCGACGACGGCCCCGTCATCACGTTCAACACCCACAACAAGGTGATGCACCTCTTCTCTGATCCCAACGACGTGCCTTCGACAGGCACCAACGACGCCCCCAATGACGAGACAGGTACGGGTATCGGCGGCGACTACGAGTTCATCATCGTCGACGCTCCTGAGGACGCCAGCTACATGATGCTCAAGGGCAAGAAGCGCGGCACCTACAACCTGCTCACCCCCATGGAGGAGGGCGTGGACTACAGCACCTACCTGAGTGACGTGAAGAACTGGATGGGCATGATGTTCTCCTCCAAGTCACCCACATTCGACGTGATCCACTTTGGCGACACGCTCTACAAGATGGAGGGAGCCTCCGACGGTATTCCCAACATCTACCCCTACGACGCCGACGCCGTGCTCAACGAGAGCTTCGACCCGTTCCTCGTGACCAAGCGTGGCGACCAGTATTACCTGCGCTTCCGCGACGCACACTCCATCAACGGCTACACGGTGCAGGACTTCCACTATCTGGCCGACAAGGACATCTTTCAGAGCGTGGACAACGAGAAGTGCTACATCAGCGGCGACAGCCCCTCGCGCTTCTTCAAGCAGCTCATGACCGACTCGGTCACACGGACTTGGAAGACCTCTTTGAAGGACGAGAACTCCTCAGCCTACGCCTCGTTGGTCGACGCCCTCACCGACGCCATGTCGCCCAACAGCCGCACCTTCCAGTATGTGTCCCTGCGCCATTCGAAAGCTGACGGCTACCAGATTGGCATCACATACCGCGAGAGGAAAAGCACGAGGACGGCCTACTTCAACTGTGAGTTCAGCTTCGGAGAAGACGGCACGGTCACCATTTCCGCCCCCACGCCCAAGGACAACAATGCCCGTACGTTGGTGGAGGCCTATGGAGCCAAGGTTAACGACCTGCTCAGCTTCTACGCCACCACGTTCACCATCACACCCAATGTCACCGCCTTCGACCTGAGCTCCATCAAGCTTGTCTCCAAGGCTGATGCCAACAAATGGGTCATCATGAACCTTTAATTCACTTTTTAAATATGTACATTATGAAAAAGTTAGTTTTACTTTCTGCTTGCGCCCTCTTTGCCGTTGCCGGCAATGCACAACGGGTGGCAAACACCAATCAGCGGGTCTTGGTGCCTTCCAAGGCCATGTCCCTGAATGTGGGCAAGAAGGAGGCCTCTTTTGAAGGCTCCCTCCAGAAGTCGCTCAACGTCAAGGCTCCCGCAAAGGCAGCCACAAAGGCTCTCTACTACACGCGTCCCGCCGGCACCTTCTATTCCGGCAGCACAATGGACGGTAGGGGCTACTATGTGAACTACGTGGCCATTCCGCCCGCATTTGACCTGTGGTTTATGAACCGCTCCAACAATCCTTCCCAGACCCAATGGACCATCAACGGTCAGGATGCTACGGATTTTGTTGAGAACAACAACCTCCACTGGGGTGAGACTCCCGCATATTTAGGCGCATATTACACCCCTGTTCTCCATTCGGGAAGCACGACCTATCAGCTTGGACAGGATGGAAAATACTTCGACAAGCAGAATTTCTCTGTTTTCCAGATTGACTCCATCGGCCCCAAGGCACCCTACGACGAGCGCACAGGCAAAACCTACGGCTTTGGATCTGTGGCTCACGTCAATGCCGCCGGTGATACCGTCAGGTATTGCATCGGCACGGGTTCGTACAACTTCAAAGAAGATGGCGAGCTCTTCAACTCTGGTGTCATGCAGTATATGCCCAAGCCCGCGGCTCCCTTGTATGTAGAGGACCTGTACACCCTGGTCTATACCTCTACGCAGCCTCTGACTGGCGACGCTTCCATGGACGCCTATATCCTGGCCGCTCGTCAGACCGCTGAGGGCTTTGAGGCCACTGGCGATACCATTGCCAGATTGAAGGCTGTCGCCCAGGATCAGATACAGTGGATGGAGCCTACGAACACAGCCTACGGTAAGGTCGCTGGCTATACCGTCGTTTTCAAACCCGTTGACGCTGAGGGCTACGAGGCAGATGCCTTTGTGATCAACCAGCCCTATGCCATCTACATCAACGGTTTCCAGAATCCCGGCGTGAATGTTGACCTCATGTGTGGTGATGAGGCTGCCGTAGACAGTGCCAACGTTGGCTGCGAGCTCGTATGGTCAAAGAAAGATGGCCAAGTCGTCGGCGGCATTGAGTTTTACGAAAATTCTGTCCTGTCGTTCGCCTTCACCAGCTTCTTCGACTATTGCGAGGTTACCGATACCCTTTATGCGCAGGACCAGCAGGGCAATATCACCCAGAGCTATCCCGACGCCAATGTCCTCTACTTCGACAAGGACGGCAAGCTGGACCAGCAGAAGACTGTAAGCGCCGAGGGCGTCTATGTTTCTGCCGTGCGTGGCTGGTATGATGCCGATGGTGGCGAGAACTATTTCATCGACAACATCCCCGAGTGGGTAGGCGACTATGACGTCAACGAGGACACCGAGAACCACGTGTTCCAGCTCTCCTTCCCCAACGTCAAGCCTCTGCCCGAAGGCACAACCAAGCGCGCCACCAGACTTTGGGTTCAAGGTCTTGGCTACGACGCCCAGCACCCGATTGTCATTCTGCAGGGTGACGCCATCATTGCCGACGGCATCGACAACGTGATCACCAACGGCAACAAGCAGAGCGACAACCGCATCTTCAACCTCAATGGCCAGCAGGTGAACAAGGCCTACAAGGGCATTGTGGTGAAGAACGGCCGCAAGATGCTCAACAAGTAATCTCTTGTCAACTTATTATAAAGAAGGCGTCGGGACTCGATGCCCCGGTGCCTTCTTTCTCTAATAAATAGAAGAAGTAGAATCACCAATAACCGTCGAGAGACCGTCTCAAGCGGCTCAAGACAACGGACAAAAACTTATGAGAAAACTATTCCTATCCCTATTCTTGGTTTGTCTGGCCATCACGGCAAGCGCGATTCCCGCAAGGCGCGTTTGGCGCACCTATACACAGACCGACGGAACCCAGCTGAAGCTCATGCTCATCGGCGACGAGCACTTCCACTATTTCATCACCACCGACAGTCTCCCTGTCGTGCAGCGCGATGGGGCCTTCTACTATGCCAAGGCCTCCCACAACAATATGATTGCCTCCGACATCTTGGCCCACAACATAGAGCAGCGCCCGCAGGCCGAGCTCAGTGCCGCGCAGGATTTCATGAACCAGAAGTCCTCCATCATGAAGGCCGCATCAAATGCCCGCAGCACTATGCTTCCTGCCCTTATCGAACGCAAGCCCGCCAACGCCTACCAGGGTGAGAAGAAAGGCATCGTCATCCTTGTGTCGTTCTCCGACCTCGACTACGCCGAGACCGACCCCCAGGGAGCCTTCAACGACCTCTGCAACAAGGAGGGCTACAACGTCGGCGGCGAGCGGGGTTCCGTACACGACTATTTCCGCGACAACAGCTATGGGCAGTTCAGCCTCAAGTTTGATGTCGTCGGCCCATATAAGGCTCCCCAGTCTTGGTCTTACTATGGCAAGGATTCCAACAGAGGCCACGACATGAATGTTCGCGAACTCATCAAGTTTGCCATCAACTCCGCTGATGCCGACGTAAACTTCAAGGACTACGACTGGGACGGTGACGGCAACGTAGACCAGGTTTATGTGGTCTACGCCGGCTTCTCGCAGGCCGCCGGCGCCGACGCCAACACCATCTGGCCCCACGAGAGCGAGTTGGGCTATGCTTATCCTTACTACGACAACCGCGTGAAGGTGGATGGCGTGTATGTCAACAAGTATGCCTGTGGCGCCGAACTCCAAGGCACTTCCGGCACGACGATGGACGGCATCGGCACTTTCTGCCATGAGTTCTCCCATTGCTTGGGCCTGCCCGACTTTTATGACATTTCAGCCAATGCCGGCGCCGCCAACTACAACTATGGCATGGGCATCTGGGACGTGATGTGCATGGGAGCCGACTTCGGCCCCGTGCCCTACACCGCCTACGAGCGCAACTTCGCCGGCTGGCTCGACTATCAGGTCCTCGACCCCGACAAGCCCTGCAAGGTGCAGAAGCTTCGCCCCATCGACCATCCCTCACAGCCTGGTGAGGTGTTCCAAATCAAGACCGACAATGAGAATGAGTATTACCTCTTGGAATGCCGCAACTACACCGGGAAGTGGGGCCGCGACCTGACCTATTATGGCAACAGCACCTACGGTGGCCTGCTTGTCACCCATGTCACCTACGACAAGGCGCGCTGGCAGTGGAACGACGTGAACACCACCGACGGCAACTACACCAACTCCGGGAAGAGCTACAGCTATGAGTGCATGTCTGTTGTCGCCGCCGACAACAGCAAGGGCATGGGCACTTTCAATGACATGATCGGCGACCTCTTTGGAACTGGCAACAGTTCCATCACCGGCTCCACGACGCCTGGCTTCGATTTGAACCTGACGGACGGCACGTTGGACGTGAGCCTGACTGGCATCAAGAAAAAGGGTGGCGTGCTGGAATTTGTCTGGCAGAACGGTACGGATATCTACAATGGCATTGAGAATGCCGTTGTGGAAATGCCCGCCGAGCAGGACAACAGGGTGTTCAACCTCGCTGGCCAGCAGGTGGCTCCCGGCACAAAGGGTATTGTAATCAAGAACGGACGCAAATACCTCAACAAGTAAAAGAGTTCTCTCTCTAAATGATTCTATATCTTCGGGGGGCGTGGCCTGTGTTCAGGTCGCGTCCTCTTTTTGTTTTCGCCCTGTTCCATTTACCTTTATTACCTATAAAATTGCTGACATGTCCAGGCTTGCGCTCCTACCGGAGCTATGGTTCTGAAGTGACGGAGTAGCCTTACGAGCAAGCTCGACGGCTACCCCGTCACTTCAGAACCACACCTTTGGTGGCAGCCTGCCCGTGACGAAAATCGCTATCGCGTAAAATTGCACTTACGCGCATAAAATTCTACGGCAGAAAGCTTCAAGTCAAGGCATTCCAATCCGCTTTTGGGCAGATGCAAGGATGCGCGATTTTATGCGCTTTTGCGCAATTTTATGCCCAGGCATTTTTCGTCATGGACAGGCTTTACCCGCTTCCTAGGTTTCTGACCAAAGGAAATCTCGATTATTTTTCGTTTTTAACTAAATTTATTGTAATGTTGATTT
>SFCY01000065.1 GCA_004558865.1 Bacteroidales bacterium | reverse complement strand
CGCACATGTATCAACCAAATATAAAAGTAATGTTTAACCGGGTCAACCAACATTAAAAATAAGGCTTAAAGTAGTCAACCAAAAACGTTAAACTACACAAAGGTCGCACAGTCAACTTGTGTGACAACCGTCACACAGCAATAGAACAACCGCCACACAGCAATAGCACAACTGTCACACAACAATAGAACAGTTGCCCCGTGTAGTTTATCGTGCGTCCGCCCGTAGTTTAATTTGCGTCTGCCTGTAGTTTAATGTGTGTCCGCTTGTAGTCCTTCGTTCGTCGGCCTATAGTCCGACGAACAAGACACCGCCGTCTGACCAGCGTCGGACGATGGAGCGGGGCGTACTTTCTGCCCTCAGGGAGGCTTCGCTGTTCGCCCGATGGCCAACGCTTGATGCTTTCCTCCTCTTGGTAATTAATGCTATAACAGATTGGTATACAATTAGTTAACGATTTCGTTTACGTTTTCCTGCTTCGCCTTGAAGTGATGGGCTATGATTTGGGCCTTGGCAGCCCCAACGGCTTTGGCCAACTCCTCTTGGCTGGCCTCGGCTATGCGCTTCACACTCCTAAACTGCTTCAACAGCGTGTCCTTGGTCTTCGGCCCTATGCCCCTGATGTCGTCCAATTCGCTGTGGAGAGCGTGCTTTGAGCGCTTGTCGCGGTGGAAGGTGATGGCATAGCGGTGTACCTCGTCCTGTATCTGAGTGAGCAGGCGGAAGAGCTCGCTCTTTACATCCACGGCCACCGTGCGTGGCGGAAAGCCGAAGAGCAGTTCGTTGGTGCGGTGGCGGTCGTCTTTGGCCAGTCCGGCAATGGGAATGTCGAGGTGAAGCTCACCGTCTGTCACCTCGTGCACCACGTCCATCTGCCCTTTTCCTCCATCCGTGATGATGAGGTCGGGCAGGGGCTGCTTCTCTTCCACCATGCGCTTGTAGCGTCGGCGCACGACCTCCTGCATGGAGGCGTAGTCGTCGGGCCCCACGACGGTCTTGATGTTGTATTTGCGGTAGTCCTTCCTTGAGGGCTTCATACCTTTATATACTATGCAGCCGGCCACGGCGTCGGTGCCCGAGATGTTGCTGTTGTCGAAGCATTCTATCTGATAGGGGAGCTTCTGCAAGCCCAAGAGCTTCTGCAACTCTTTCATCATGCGCGTCTGCTTCTGCTCCGGATTGAGCTTTTCCGATTGCTTCAGCCGGTCGAACTTGTACTGTTTGCCGTTCATCTCCGAGATTTCCAACAGATGCTTCTTGTCTCCCCGCTGCGGCACGAAGAAGTCCGCGTCCTTCACCCTCCAGCTCATCTCAAAGGGAACGATAATCTCCCGGGCCTTGCTTTGGAATCGCTCGCGTATCTCGGGAATGGCCTGGTTGAGCAGATCCTCGTCGGTCTCGTCGAGTTTGCGCTTGTATTCGTAGGTGAAACTTTGGTTCACGGTGCCGTTCTTCACGTGTATGTAGTTGATGAACGCGTTCTTGTTGTTCTCGTCGTCCGTTATTGTGAACACGTCCACGTCGGTTATCGTGTGGCTCACGACCTCACTCTTGGCCACAAACTCTTGCAGCAGGAGATAGCGCTGCTTGAGTGTCTCGGCCTCCTCAAACTTCAGCTCCTCCGCACATTTCAGCATCCTGTCGTATACCCATTTGCTCAGGTCGCGCGTGTTTCCCTTTAGTATCTCCTTAGCCTGCCGGATGTTCTCCTGGTAGTCGGCCCACGACTGCTTGCCGATGCAGCACCCGTCGCAGTTGTGGATGTGATACTCCAGGCAGGGTTTGTAGCGGTGCAGCTCCACACCCTCCTTCGTGATGGGCTGTTGGCACGAGCGCGGCTTGTATATCTTCTTGATCAGCTCCAAAATGTTGTACATGGCCGATATGTGGGGAAACGGCCCGAAGTAGGTGCCGAAGCGTTTGTTGATGTTGCGAGTCTTGAAGATGCGGGGAAAGGTCTCGTTGGTCACAACGATGGAGGGGTAGGTCTTGCCGTCCTTCAGCAAGACATTGTAGCGTGGGTTGTACTGCTTGATGAGCGAGTTCTCTAACAGCAGTGCGTCTTCTTCCGTATTGACCACCGTGTAGGAAATGTCCCAGATTTTGGAGACAAGCACTTTCGTCTTGAACCTGTCCACCTCCTTGTGGAAATAGGAGCTGACGCGCCGTTTCAAGTTCTTGGCCTTGCCCACGTAGATGATTACCCCGTCGCGGTCGTAGTATTGGTAGGAGCCGGGCTGCTCGGGCATGGCCAGCACGATGCTCTTCAGCCGCTCCAGCCTCTTCTCGTTTTCTTCCTTATTCATAAACGCTAAATGTTTGTTTCACAACCCTTAGGCGGATTGAAGTTTCACGTGAAACTTCAAAACGTCAGCCGCTGTCCTCTCCGTCTTATGCGAATCCCCAGAAGGGTGGGAGAGGACAGCGGCCGCCTATTAGAGTCTCACCAAGGAGGTAATCTCCACATCCTTGTCGAATATGTCGCGGGCGTTGGGAAATTCCTTTGCCAGTTCGATGATGAAGTTCACGTAGATTTTCTTGGGGTGGAACTTCTTCACGAGGTCGCAGGCAGCTTTCATCGTTCCGCCCGTGGCCAACAGGTCGTCGTGGAGCAACACGACGTCGTTCTCGGTGATGGCGTCCCTGTGAATCTCGATGGTGTCTGTGCCGTACTCTTTCTGGTAGGTCTGCTGCACCGTGTCGCAAGGCAGCTTGCCGGGCTTGCGGCACAGCACGATGCCCGCCCCCAAGCGCAGGGCCACAGCAGAGGACATGACGAAGCCCCGGCTCTCTATGCCCACCACCTTGGTGATGCCTTTGTCCTTGTAGAGGTCGCACATCTCATCGGTGATAATCTTGATGCACTCACCGCTTTTGAACAGCGTTGTGACATCACGGAAATTAACTCCCTTGATAGGCCAGTCGGGTATTACCCGCAGATTGGCCAACAGCGTTTCATTGTTCATTTTCTATTGAATACTTTATAGCTAATTATCGTCATTTCAACGGATTAACCTTGAAGTTGTTTCACGTGGAACATTGTTCTTCGGCAAACGTTTCACGTTGCTTTGACAGGTAGTTCCTACCCATTGGGTCAACGGCCCATCAGCACCAACAGCACGTTGATGTCGCTGGGACTTACCCCCGGTATGCGGCTGGCCTGCCCCAAGGTGTCGGGGTTGATGCGCGTGAGCTTCTGCCGGCATTCGGTGGAAAGCTCGTGGAGTTGCTCATAGTGGAAGTGTCCCTTTATCTTGATGTCCTCCAGGCGATGCATCTTTTCCGCCACAATACGCTCACGGTCGATGTATCCTTTGTATTTCATGCGTATTTCCGCTGCCTCCGCAATTTCCTCGCGGCGGTCCTTGGGGCTGTCCATCAGTTGTGCCAAGTCCGGGAATAGCGGCTTCAGCTTCTGGAGTGTAAGCTGGGGGCGGCAGACCAATTCTGAGAGCTTGCATCCCGTGCGGAGTGGGGTAGAGTCGAAACGCTCCAAGGCATCGTTTACCTCCGATGGTTTCACCGAAATCTGGCGGCAGTAGTCCACGATGCGCTCTATGGCCATTTTCTTCTCCATCCACCAGTCGTAGCGTTCGCGCGTTGCCAGTCCCAATTGGTAGCTCTTCTCCGTGAGCCTGGCGTCGGCGTCGTCTTGGCGCAGCAGGATGCGGTATTCGGCGCGCGAGGTGAACATGCGGTAGGGCTCGTCCACGCCGCACGTGCAGAGGTCGTCTATCAGCACGCCGATATAGCTTTCGTCGCGCTTCATCACCCAGGGCTCGCCACCCCCGCATCTTATCGCGGCGTTGACGCCGGCCACGATTCCTTGGCCTCCAGCCTCCTCGTAGCCCGTGGTGCCGTTCACCTGTCCGGCGAGGAACAGGCCGGGTATGACCTTCGACTCCAAGCTGTGGCTCAATTGTGTCGGGTCGAAGTAGTCATATTCTATGGCGTATCCGGGACGGTAGGCCACGGCGTCGCGCAGAGCGGGAATCTTGTGGATGGCTTCGAGCTGCACGTCGATGGGCATCGAAGAGGAGAATCCGTTCAGATACATCTCGTTGGTGTCCTCTCCCTCGGGTTCGATGAAGAGCGGGTGCTGGTCTTTGTCGGGAAAGGTGACCAGCTTGGTCTCGATGCTGGGGCAGTAGCGCGGCCCTATCGACTGGATTTGCCCGTTGAAGAGCGGCGAGTCGGCCAGTCCGGCGCGCAGGGTGTCGTGGGCTTCCTTGTTGGTGTAGCAGGTCCAGCAGGGCAGCTGCCCCAACACCCTGTGCGGCCCCATGAAGGAGAACTGGTGGAAGTCGGCCTCGCCGGGCTGCTCCTCGGTGTCCTCAAAGTGGATGCTTCGCCGGTCAAGCCTCACGGGAGTGCCTGTCTTCATCCGGGCCGAGCGCACGCCGTGGCGCGTGATGCTCTCCGTGAAGTGGGGCACGGCGGGCTCGGCGCATCTGCCACCTGGATAATGGCGGCGGCCGATGTGGAGCAGTCCGTTGAGAAACGTGCCGGCCGTCACCACCACGCACTTGGCGCGGAACTCCACGCCCCAGATGGTTCTTACGCCCACTGCCTCGCCGTTCTCCACGAGAAGCTCGTCGGCCTGGTCTTGCCACACGTTCAGGCCTTGCACGTTGTCGAGCGTCCTGCGCCATTCCCATATATATTTGCCGCGGTCGCACTGGGCGCGCGGCGACCACACGGCGGGTCCCTTGCCCCGGTTGAGCATTCGGAACTGTATGGCCGTGGCGTCGGTGACGTGTCCCATCTCGCCGCCCAAAGCGTCGATCTCGCGCACAATCTGCCCCTTGGCGATACCGCCCACGGCGGGGTTGCACGACATCTGCGCAATCTTGTTCATGTCCATGGTGATGAGGCACGTCCTCGCCCCCATCCTCGCGGCGGCGGCGGCGGCTTCACAGCCGGCGTGGCCGCCTCCAATCACAATAACATCGTAATGGAAATTCATTTTGTCTTTCGCTTGTTTGCCACAAAAGTAAGAAAAATAATCGAATTTTGCCTGTTTTACTTTGATTAATCATTTAAATGTCGTAATTTTGCAGTTGCTACGGAAGCCTGGAAAGAAGGCCAACCCCTGCGTCGGACGGGCGTTCTGGAGAAGGAAGACAATCGATATAACGGCAACACGGAACTATTCATCAATTTAAATATCTAAATTCAATCATCTATGTGGTTAATCAATTCACCAATTGGTAGAAAGGTGGTGATGTCGCTGACCGGCATCTGCCTTATTCTATTCTTGACGTTCCACGCATGTATGAACGTTGTGGCCCTATTCTCGGGCGACGCTTACAACACGATTTGCGAATTGCTTGGTGACAACTGGTATGCATTGTTGGGTACGGCCGGACTGGCTTTCTTGGCTGTATGCCACATTGTCTACGCCTTCATCCTCACGGCCCAGAACCGCCGTGCACGCGGAGAGCAGCGCTACGAGGTCACAAGCCGCCGCCCCGAAGTGGAGTGGGCCTCACAAAACATGCTGGTGTTGGGCCTCATCGTCGTCTTGGGCCTGTGCCTCCACCTCTACAACTTCTGGGCCAACATGATGCTGGCTGAGCTCACGGGCAGCGATCCCAACATCGCCGGCGTGATGGGCCCGACGGATGGCGCCGCGCTCATCGCCTACACCTTCTCCCAGCCCGTCTATGTCGTGCTCTACATCGTGTGGCTCGCAGCCCTCTGGCTCCACCTCACCCACGGATTCTGGAGCGCCATGCAGACAATGGGATGGAGCGGCAAGGTCTGGTTCTCCCGCTGGAAGTGCATCGGCAACATCTACGCCACGTTGCTCATCTTGTGCTTCTTGGCCGTTGTGCTCGTCTTCTTCTTCAAGTCGTTGTGCGGCGCAGCATAACGTGTATTTGAGAACGCCAACGCGCGGTCTCGTTTCATGTTTACCATTCAATAAATTACAATTATGTCACAGATAGATTCTAAGATTCCAGAAGGCTCTTTGGCTGAGAAATGGACCAACTATAAAGCTCACCAGAAACTGGTGAACCCCGCCAACAAGCGCAAGCTCGACATCATCGTCGTGGGCACGGGCCTGGCCGGTGCCAGCGCCGCCGCCTCGCTCGGCGAGATGGGCTTCCACGTGATTAACTTCTGCATTCAGGACTCCCCCCGCCGCGCGCACTCCATCGCCGCTCAAGGTGGCATCAATGCAGCCAAGAACTACCAGAACGATGGCGACTCCGTCTATCGTCTGTTCTACGACACCATCAAGGGCGGCGACTATCGCGCCCGTGAGGCCAACGTGTACCGCCTGGCCGAGGTGAGCGCCAACATCATCGACCAGTGCGTGGCCCAGGGCGTTCCCTTCGCCCGTGAGTATGGCGGCATGCTCGCCAACCGTTCCTTTGGCGGCGTCCAGGTCTGCCGCACGTTCTACGCCAAGGGCCAGACGGGCCAGCAGCTCCTGCTCGGCGCCTATTCTTCCTTGATGAAGGAGGTGCACAACGGCACGGTGGAACTCCACACCCGTACAGAAATGGAGGACGTGGTCATCATCGACGGCCGCGCACGCGGCATCATCGCCAAGAACCTCGTCACGGGCAAGCTGGAGCGCTATGGCGCCCACGCCGTATGCCTCGCCACGGGCGGATATGGCAACACCTACTTCCTCTCCACCAACGCCATGGGCTGCAACTGCACCGCTGCCATGCAGGCCTATCGCAAGGGGGCTTATTTTGCCAATCCTGCCTTCGTGCAGATCCACCCCACATGCATCCCCGTCCATGGCGACAAGCAGTCGAAGCTGACGCTGATGTCAGAGTCGCTGCGCAACGATGGCCGCATCTGGGTGCCCAAGAAGCTTGAGGACGCCAAGAAGCTGCAGCGTGGCGAGATCAAGGGCCGCGACATTCCCGAGGAGGACCGCGACTACTATCTGGAGCGCCGCTATCCCGCCTTCGGCAACCTCGTGCCCCGCGACGTGGCCTCGCGTGCCGCCAAGGAGCGCACCGACAAGGGCTTCGGCGTGAACAACACGGGCCTGGCTGTGTTCCTCGACTTCTCTGATGCTTTCCAGCGCCTGGGCCGCGACGTTGTCGACCAGCGCTATGGCAACCTCTTCGACATGTATCAGGAAATCACCGACGTGGATCCCCACGACAACCCGATGATGATCTATCCCGCCATCCACTACACGATGGGCGGCCTGTGGGTGGACTACGAGCTGCAGACCTCCGTCAAGGGCCTCTTCGCACTCGGCGAGTGCAACTTCTCCGACCATGGAGCCAACCGTCTCGGCGCCTCCGCCCTGATGCAGGGATTGAGCGATGGCTACTTCGTGATTCCCTACACCATGCAGAACTATCTCAGCGACCAGATTACGGTGCCGCACATCAAGACCGACGCTCCCGAGTTTGACGAGGCAGAGAAGAGCGTGCAGGCCGAAATCGACCGCATCTACAACATCAAGGGCGACGAGAGCGTCGACCACATCCACAAGAAGCTCTACAACATCATGTGGAACAACGTGGGCATGGCCCGTTCCAAGGAGAGTCTGGAGCGCGCCCTCAAGGAGCTCAAGGAACTGCGCAAGGAGTTCAACGAGCATGTGCGCGTGCCGGGAAGCAAGGAGGGCCTGAATGTGGAGCTCGACAAGGCCATCCACCTTCGCGACTTCATCACGATGGGTGAGTTGATTGCCTACGATGCATTGAACCGCAACGAGAGCTGCGGTGGCCACTTCCGCGTGGAGAGCCAGACCGAGGAGGGCGAGGCCAAGCGCGACGACGAGCACTTCATGTACGTGGCTTGCTGGAAGTACCAAGGCTCCGACGAGGTGGCTCCCGAGCTGCTCAAGGAAGACCTCAACTACCAGTACATTAAGGTACAGACGCGCAACTACAAATCATAGTTTCTAAGTTAAAGTGTGCTTTGAGCCTTCAAATCCTTGAACGGGCCTACGAGAAGACGCACTACGTGCATATCGCATTGGAGTCGGCTCAAGAGTTGGAACCCCAGTTGGTATGAAAGGCTCAAGAACTTGCAAACTTCATCAACTCATAAACTTATAAAACAAAATGGACACAAACATATCATTCACATTGAAGTTTTGGCGTCAGAACGGCCCCACCGACAAAGGCCACTTCGACACCCACGAGATGCGCGACATTCCCGGCGACACTTCATTCCTCGAAATGCTCGACATCCTCAACGAGGAGCTCATCGAGAGCGGTAAGGAACCCTTTGTCTTCGACCACGACTGCCGCGAGGGTATCTGCGGCATGTGCTCGCTCTATATCAACGGCCATCCCCACGGTCCCGCACAGGGAGCCACAACCTGCCAGCTCTACATGCGCCGCTTCCACGATGGCGACGTCATCACCGTTGAGCCTTGGCGCTCGGCTGCCTTCCCCGTGATCAAGGACTGCATGGTCGACCGCTCGGCCTTCGACAAGATCATCGCTGCCGGTGGCTACACCTCCGTGCGCACGGGCCAGGCCCAGGACGCCAACGCCATCCTCATCCCTAAGCAGAACGCCGACGAGGCCATGGACTGCGCCACCTGCATCGGATGCGGCGCCTGTGTGGCAGCCTGCAAGAACGGCTCCGCCATGCTCTTCGTCTCCAGCAAGGTGAGCCAGCTCGCCCTGCTGCCCCAGGGCCGTCCCGAGGCTGCCAAGCGTGCCAAGGCCATGGTGGCCAAGATGGAGGAACTCGGCTTCGGCAACTGCACCAACACCCGCGCCTGCGAGGCTGAGTGCCCGAAGAATGAGAGCATCGCCAACATCGCCCGCCTCAACCGCGAGTTCATCAAGGCCAAGCTCAACGACTAATATTCGTATAATTGGTTGATATACAACCGAATAATTAAAACTTTACCGCCGCTCGGACAATTGTCCGAGCGGCGGTTTTTCGTTGCTAAGGAAGCCAAGCCCATGGATGCTCAACAGCTTGTTTCCCCTTGTTGGGCCCACGATCTTTCTCATAACAACCCCACTGCCTTTCTGCGGCCCAGAAAGGAGGCTTCCATTCCCACGCTTCATCGTGTGTCATCCAAAAGGCGACGGGGGCATCCCGTCGAGGCATAAGTTGGGACGCAGACGCACGTAGCCTGTGATAATGCTCCCGATGATGGAGAGGCGGTGAAAAAAACGGCTCCAACAACGGTTTTATGAAAATAATGTCGTATATTTGTGGGCAGACTCTTGTATCATCCTAAATCAAACGTGTATGAGACAAACGATCATTCTGTTCATTACCTTGTTCCTGACCCTGCCCACAGTGGCCCAGGAGGACGCTACGGCAGCCGACAGCACGGTGGATGTGCTTGCTTATTTCAACAAGGGTGAGACGTACAACTATAGCGTCAGTGATGTCCAATGGAAAATCAACGGCACCGATACTGTGGCCGTGGCTTCCACCATCACCAAGGCCACGCTTTCCGTCGTGGACTCCACAAAGAAAGGCTATCTCATGGAGTGGCGTTACACCGACTTCCAGGTCGACGACTCCGTGAAGAGTCCTCGGCAGCAGCTCTCGCAGGAAATCTTCGCAAAGATGAAGGAGCGTCTTGTGGGCCAGACCATCCGCTTCCAAATCACGCCCGAGGGGGAAATCAAGAAGTGGGAGAACATGAAAGAAGTGGGAAAGATGGCCCGTGACATCTTTCAGTTCACGATGGAGAAAACCCATCTATCGGACTCTTTGAAGTCGGTGGGATTCGACATAAGTGGCTTGCTCAGAGCGGTTGACAACAAGTCGTTGGCCGAGACCTACACGGCTCCCATTGAGATGCTTTTCGGCTATCATGGCAAAAGCTACAAGTTGGGCGACATCACCGAACACATCCCCGCTTCCGACGACAGTCCCGCCGCAGACCTCAACATGTCTGTCTATTGGCTCGAACCCGAGAAAGGACTTTTCTGCATTGACGTTGAGAGGATTGTGACCATCGACAAAAGTGACGTCAAGCAATTCATGGGGGCGCTCTTCAGTACGTTAGGAAAGGGAGAGGAGTGCCAGTCGGATAAGTTCAAGGATATGATGGGCGAACTCGGTGATATGAAGGTTATTTTTTTCAGTCGCGCCGAGATGTTCGACGACGGCTGGCCCAGCATGGTGATAGACCAAACGAAAGAGGTTTTCGAGGGGGGCGGCAAGGTGAAGCAAACCCGCGTTTGTATGACACAATAGCCCTTTCCTCGCCTGTGTACCCATCCCTCTGTGTCCAGCCACCGCCGCAATGCCCTTTCTGCTGGAGGCATGATGGGAATGAAGATTGTATATTTGCATCAACAAACAAAATCTATGACTATGACAGAAGGATTCCGTGTGAAAGAATACCATGGTCCGGTGAAGCGCTATTGCCAGACCATGGAGCTGCGCGACGATAGCGAGCTCATCAGGAAATACCGCCAGGCCCACAGCCGCGAGCATTTCTGGCCCGAGATAGAAGAGGGCATCAAGCGTGTGGGCATTTTGGAGATGGAAATCTATATCCTCGGCAACCGCCTCTTCATGATTGTCGAGACCCCGCTCGATTTCGACTGGGACTCCGCCATGGCGCGCCTCGCCACCCTTCCCCGGCAGCAGGAGTGGGAGACGTTTGTCGCCGCCTTCCAACAGTGCGCCGCCGATGCCACAAGCGACGAGAAGTGGCAGATGATGGACCGCATGTTCTATCTCTATTAGCCGGCCTCCCGGGGCTACCCGCCCGATAGTCCCACCGGGAGCCGTTGCCTACCGATTCCAAGACAGATGACCACCGAAGAGTTCATATTCCACCACCGCAGCGATTCCGTCGCCGACCTCGCCCTCCACGCCTCCCGTTGGCCCGAGGTCGACATGCCCTACGCCCTCAGCCAGATCGAAGGCTGGCAGCGGGCCCGCCGCAAGCTCCCCGCCTGGGCGGCCACGGAGGGCATCGTCTATCCGCCCCATCTCGCCTTGGAGCAGTGCTCCTCCGAGTCCACGGCGCGCTACAAGGCAGCCCTCATCTCGCGGCTGCTGCCCCGCGGAGGCTCCTACGTGGACCTTACGGGCGGCCTGGGCGTGGATTTCTCCTTTGTGGCACAGTTGTGCCGCCCCGCGCGTTTCGTCTACGTAGAGCGTCAAAAACAGCTTTGCGACCTGGCCCGCCACAATTTCGCCCTCTTGGGGGTGGCCGATGCCGAGGTGGTCTGTGGCGACGGCGCCAGCTATCTCCACGCCATGGCCCAAGCCTCCGTGGTGTTTCTCGACCCAGCCCGGCGCGATTCCCATGGGGGCAAGACCGTGGCCCTCGCCGACTGCCAGCCCAACGTGCTGCTCCTGCGCGACGAACTCCTGCGCAAGGCCGATGCCGTGGTGGTGAAGCTCTCGCCCATGCTCGACTGGCACGAGGCGTTGCGCCAGTTGGGCCGCAACGTGGTGGCCGAGGTTCACGTCGTCTCCGTGGGCAATGAGTGCAAGGAACTGCTGTTTGTCCTGCAGAGGGCGGCTGCGGACAGGGATGAGGCAGGGGAGCCGCTCCTCCTCTGTGCCAACGACGGCGAGGTGTTCGTCGGCTCCTTGCATGACGATGTGCGCATAGCCTCCGACCTCTCTCCCGCCCGCTACCTCTATGAACCCAACTCCTCCATCATGAAGGCCGGTTGCTTCGGCGCGTTGTGCCGTAGTTTTCCCGTCGAGGCCGTGGCCGCCAACTCCCATCTCTTCGTAAGCCCTCATTGGCTGCCCGCTTTTCCCGGCCGTCGGTTTCAGTTGGCCGGTGTGCTGTCGTTCTCCAAACGCGACCTTCGCGGACTCTCCGCCCTGTCGCAGGCCAACATCACCGTGCGCAATTTCCCCATGTCGGCCGCCGACCTGCGCAAGCGGCTGCGGCTGCGCGACGGAGGCGACGACTATCTCTTCGCCACTACTTTGGCGGGTGGGCGCAAAGTGCTGCTCCACGCGCGCCGACCCTTTGGGGATGATAGACCGGCAACCGCAGAAAGACCGTCAAGCGGGGCGAGATAAGGCCGGTTCTATAGGCTGGTTCTATAAATTAGGCTGATAGGATAATCGATAAAGTGGAGTTGTCGTTTCGGTCGTCTTCTGCATCTATCGGTCTCAAAACGTCAAGTCTCATCGGTCGTGCAGCCCGCAAAACATTGCTTTCCCAACTTCTGTGACAATTGCCACGGAATATCGCGACGGTTGGCACGGAATATCGTGACAGTTGCCACAGATTACAAAGAGCAGGAAATTGGGGAGACGGAAACCAATAGTTCAAAAGGGAAGAAAGGGCAAAGCGACTGAAG
>SFCY01000064.1 GCA_004558865.1 Bacteroidales bacterium | reverse complement strand
ATCGTCCAGATTCCTCTTCTGCACGGGCAAATCAACAACAGGCTGGACAGGGTGCTCAGCGTATTCGACCAGGCCAACAAGGAGAAGGACAACCGGCAGGTGGTAGAACTGGACGACGCCAACTATCAGGACGACGCCGACATGCAATATATCCTCCACCGGCTCGTCGTGGCCTCCGTGGATGCCCAACTTCGTCAGGACATGAATGTGGAGGACGAGTATTTTCAGGCAATAGAGGACCGCGACACCGCCATCATGAGCCGCGATAAGCAAATCAAAGAGAAGGACGAGCAGCTGTCGCAGCAAAGCCAGCAACTCGCGGAGAAAGACCAGCAACTATCTGAGCAGGGTCAGCAACTGGACCGTATACGAGAAAAGTTGCGACAGCAGGGATTGTCGGATGATGAGATAGAAGAGTGGTTGGGGAAATAGCAATCTGTAGAAAGATAGATGTCTTCCCATCAGCGGGAATCTGTGAATGCAAGCACGAACTTTTGCGATAGATGCCAATCATGAGTGAACTTTGGCGAGGCTAATCTGAAAATAAAGCATACGCCAAGGTTTTCCTAAATGATTTTGGTTGATGACATTCGTTGGTTGAGCGCACTTGCGCCCCTTGCTGTCTTGTGGGGTATGGGGGCTTATGCATGAGACATCCCTACCTTTTCCATTTCCCTTTCACCAACGGGGGCGTTGCCCGCAGGCACGAAAAAAGCCGCAAGGAGCTTTCTTCAGGGAGGCCTCCTTGCGGCTATGTCTTAGTGATGAAAGATGTTGCCTGCAGCTTAGAAGATGTACTGCACGCGGAACTGGAACACGTTGGTCTTCTTCACGTCGCGACCCCAGTTGTGGGTCTCTATGTAGTGGTAGTTGAAACGAAGAGTCACATACTTGTTCCAGAAGAACGACAAGCCTGCGGAAACATCCGACATGCGTCCGGCGTTTGCCATGCCGGCGATGTAGGAGTCCTTGATGGCCTTGGAGTCGTTCAAGTCGAGATAGCCGTAGCCCAGCATGAGCTCAAGGTTCTTGTTTGATGGATTGCCCACACCAGAGCCCGTGTAGTCGTACTTGTAGTCTGCGGGGTTGACGATGATGCCTCGTGCCGACACATAGAAGCCGTCGGTGTTGTACGAGTTGTTGTTGTCGCGGGCCACGTGCGACCAGTAGTATTGGCTGGCCAACTGCCAGTTGTGGTAGATGCCCTGGAACTCGGCCGTGAACTTGTTCTCCCAGCGTGCGTCGGTGATGTCCACTGTGGTGGCGTAGGTCTTGTCCACTGCGGTGAGGTATCTCTTGCTGTAGGCGATGTGTGCGTGGCTGCCCTTGCTTGTGCTCTCAGCCTTGACATGCATACCGCTGAAACCAACGTGGAAGCCACCGTCCTCAGTCATGATGGGCCGCCATACGAATCGGCCGGCGAGTGTATAGCCCTGGGGGCCGGTCTTGTCGGTGCTCTTGGTGAGGGCGGAGTTGTCGGCGAACACACCATACTGGAACCACAGGGGCTTGTTGGAGATGGTGTGCATGATACCGATGCGGCGGCCGGGCTGGTAGATGTTGCCCTCAGGCTCGTCCATGTACTCCTTCTTTGAGGAGCTGTAGGCCGACGACAGACCGAAAGGCACTGTGTAGTGGCCTGCGCGCAACCAGTTGTTCTTGTTGAAGTTGTACTGCAGGTAGAAGTCCTTTGCGCTGACAGCGTTGTTGGTGTAGCTCAACTCGGCGCGGAAGTTCCATTTTCCGTAGCTTCCCTTCACACCGACGCGGAGATCACGCACGCCCACGCCCTCGTTCATCTCGCCGTCCTGTTCCTTGGCGGCGTCGTTCTGCGTGTAGGTGGCGGCGTCAATCAGCGCGCGGCTGGTGATTTTCACCTTTAGCTCTTCCTGAGCGAAAGCTCCTGCTGACAGAGCAGCAAAAAGCGTTAGAGTAAGAACTTTCTTATTCATCTCTTCTCTTATTTTAGTAATTTACGATATGTCTGCTTGTTTACAGCCCCCGACTTTCTCTTGTCCTGCTGGGCTGATGGGGCGGGGGAGAGGCGTCTCTCCCCCGTTGCCCTGAAAGGTTGATGATTATTTACCGTCGGGAATGTTGTTGTCGTCCTCGATGCTGTCGTAGGCGCGGATGGCCTTCTTGAACATGGCGTTCACGTCGCTAAGCTTGAACAGTCCGTCGGCGTTGCGCTGCAGTCCCTTGAAGTTGAGCGGGAATATCTGCGGCGGGTTCTGCAGGTTGAGCTGCGAGATGTTGCGCAGCTGGTCGGTCGACTGGTAGGTGATGCTCAGGTCGCAGTACATCTGGCCGTCGGCTCCCTTGAACTTCTCGATGACAAACTTGCTGCCGATGGGGGTCTTCTTCTCGATGGAATTGGGCAGCTCATAGTCTTCCACGCCCAAGGCGTTGAGCACGCTGCAGATGTTGGAGTCGTGGCCGCAGAGGAACGTGAACTTGCGCCCCTTGGCGTTGAGCTCGTCATACATGTAGGTGAGCAGCGGGTGCGCCACGTTGACGGCCACGATGGGAGCGGCGAACAGCACGTCGCCATACACGTCCTTGATCTTGGCTATCTGCGTCCAGTCGTCGGTCGTGAGGTCGTGGCCGAAGGCTGCTTTTTTGGCGTCGGGCTCCTCGTAGTACTGCAGGATGAAGGCGTCGGAGCAGGTGTTGGCCTGCTTGAGCGAGCCCTTCATGTGGGGCTCATCGCCGCGATTGAGGAAGATCTGCGTGTTGTAGTTGTCAAAGGCGCAAATCTCACCTTTCTTGCAGGCTGGCGACTCCTTGAGGTCGAGCGTGTTGGCAGTGATGTCGTAGGCTTTCTTCAGTCCCTCGTTGATGCCCACGATGCCCTTCTTGCCACCCATGGCTGCGATTTCCTTCATGGCTTCCTTGCGGAACGACTCGCTCACCTTGGTCAGGCGGGGGAAGAAGATGGGGTCCATCTTGCTTGGCGTGTAGCGATGGTTCACGCGCACGTCGGCGATGGGCAGGAAAGCCGTCGTGAAGTAGCGTGCCGTGGCTATGCAGCGCTGCATGGAGTTGGCGTAGATGTTCACTTCGTCGTAGCTCGGCTCTGCGTTCTCCTTGAACAGGCCGGCGTCCACTGCCCACTTGCGGAAATAGAGGCCGAACTGGTTCTCCAAAGCGCCTCCGCGCGATGTCAGCTCGCTGGCTCCTGCCGTCCAGTTGTTCCATTGGTGGGTGGTCACTTCCTCAAGCAGGCTGCCCTTGGTCGACAGCGGGGCGCGGATGTTGTGGCGGCTCAAGACCACCACTTCCTGCAACTGATACTTGTTCTTGAATTCCTGTGAGCGTTGCTTCTGTGCCAACAAAGAGCCGGGCAGAAGAATGGCTAAAAGGCCAAGAATGAAAAATCTCTTTTGCATAATTCTATATTATTTTAGTCTGGTTAAGTTTCACGGTGCAAATATAAGGCTTTTTTTTGTTTCGTAACATAAATGAAACATGTTTGTAACCAATTTTAAGGTTAATTTAACTTTATATAATATTCACATTCATTAAGAGGTTGTGTTTTCGTTCAAAAGTAGACTTGTTGTGTGTTTCTGCCTGTTGGTTGATTTTATGTTTCGAATCGTAATGTTGTGTTAGTATTTTTTTAGTATTGTCATATCGCCCTTTGCTTGTTCTGCCATTGTTTTCCTCTTTCCAATTCCGTAAGGATAGGCACTGCGAAGCCGAAAGCGCAATCGGCTGCGCCCTCCCGCCAACTTCTGGCCATTGTCCGACCAAAAAGTGGGCCCCGCCCTCTCCACTAATCAAAACAATTGATGAAGAAAAGCGAGGCCCTTGGTTCTCCATTTTCATGGGCTGTACCGGCTACTTGCATATTGCCTCATTGCCATAATAGGCGCAGAGTGGGCCGGTGAGGAGGAACCGCTTGTCAGTAGGTCACGACTGCGGGGTCGGAAACGTTGGTCGTAGCGTTGACCTTCACGCCGAGCTTCTTGCAGGTCCAGTCCTTGGAATTGTCGGCAACGTCCCTTGTGTACTCGATGATGCAGTTCGGATCCTGCTCCCAGTACTTCTTGGCCGTCATGTTGTTCATGTCCTTGTTGGGCTTTGTGTCGTCGGGGTTGAGCATGAGCTTCAGGCCCACGGAGGTGTTCATCATCTCCATGTCGCCGCGGCTGTTGCCGGCAGCGAAGAGCGGACGCGTCTTGACGAATGTGTACACACACTCAGCCTTGCCCTCGTCCTGGGGCGACGGGAAGGTGATTTGGTCGGTAATCTTTCCCTGGGCGTTGACGGGCGACTTCACGCCAATCACGTGGTCCTCTTGGAATCCCAGCTCCTGCACGCAGAAGCGCTGGTAGAGCAGTTCGGGAGAGGCGGAGATGACCCATGTCTCGAAGCCGAAGTTGCGCAGGTTGGCCAGCAGGGCCTTCATCTGAGGATAGAACTTGTTCTGGTACTTCTCGTGAAAGCAGTCGTCGCCGATGCGCTGTGCCTCCTCGGGTGTCAGGCCAGAGAGGAACTTCACGCGGTCACGCTCGCGGGAGATGGCGTCCTCGTTGATCATCTTGTTCACCAAGGCATACTTCTCCTTCGACACCTTGTCGGTCTTGCCCTTGTAGTTCTTCTCGGCGTAGTCGTAGAGCGACTCTTCTGCCAGATAGTAAGGCACCTGGCCCATCAGCGTGCCGTCGCAGTCGAACACGGCCACCTTGCGGATGTTCATCGGGATGGTGGAAATCATGAAGTTCTCCAACTTGGCGTTGGTCTCGTCGCTCCATCCTTGGATCTTCTGGTACTTGTAGGTCTGTGCGGTAAGCGTCACGAGACCTAACACGAACAGCATGAATAATGCTGATGCGAAACGTTTAGCTGAATTTACCATTGTTGTAAGTTTTAAAAGATTTAAATCGTTAATGGTTGATATTTTGTTATGATGTTTATATGCAGGATTCTTGGGCCACCCTAACAGGCGAACAGCCATGCGCCGCAGAGGCCGGCCACCATTCCGCCCACCGTGGGGGCGATGGCGGGGATCCAGGCGTAGGCCCAGTCGGAGTCGCGCTTTCCGGGGATGGGTAGGATGGCGTGGGCGATGCGCGGCGAGAGGTCGCGGGCCACGTTCATGGCGTAGCCCGTGGTGCCGCCGAGCGACATGCCGAGGGCGATGATGAGGAACGTCACCGGCACAGGGCCCAGGGCTGCCAGTCCAATGTGGGTGGTGCTGGCCTGTAGGCTTGCCGTGGCTCCCACGATGTTGTAGTGGAAGTCCATGGAGTTGCCCGCGCTGCCGATGGCCAAGATGATGAACACGAGCAGTCCGCCGGCCAGAAACTCCGAGAAGAAGTTCTCAGGATAGTTGCGCACGGCCGGCTCTGTGCAGAACGAGCCCAACACGAGCTCCGGGTCGTTGGCCTCCTTGAAATGGTCGCGATAGAAGAGCCACACGACGACTGCACCGATGAAGCTGCCGATCATCTGGGCCACGATGTAGGGCACCACGTTTGCCCAGGGGAACTTGCCGGCCACGGCCAGTCCGAGGGTCACGGTGGGGTTGAGGTGCGCTCCCGTGTAGGGTCCTGCGATGAGCACGCCCATGCATACGGCCAGGCCCCATCCTATGGTGATGACCACCCAGCCTCCGCCCTGCGCCTTGCTCTTCTTCAGGTTGCAGGCGCAGCACACTCCGTCTCCGAAAACAATCATGACGGCTGTCGCTATGAGCTCCATCATGAACTGTGTTGTCATTGAGTAATCCATGTCGTAATATTTTATATGTGCAGTTTGACTTTGTTGGTGGGCGGACGGAGGCCTCAGCGCCTTCCGCCCGCCGAATCAGAAATTATGAGGGATTATGTTCAGTCTTGTCTTGACAATGTCCTGCTGACGGCGTCGGCCCAGCCTTTCTTGGCTGCTTCGATGGCCTCGGTGTCCTTGGTGGGCTCAAACGTGCGCTCCACCTGCCACTGCCGCTTCAGCTCGTCGATGTCCTTCCAGAATCCCACAGCCAGACCGGCCAGATAGGCTGCGCCCAAGGCCGTGGTCTCCGTGATCTTGGGGCGCACCACCTTGATGCCGAGCAGGTTGGCCTGGTACTGCATGAGGAGGTTGTTGCGCGAGGCGCCGCCGTCCACCTTCAGCTCCGTGAGCGGATGGTTCATGTCCTTGGCCATGTCCTTGGCTATGTCGTAGGTTTGGAAGGCGATGCCGTCCAAGGCCGCGCGGGCGATGTGGGCCGCCGTGGTGCCGCGGGTGATGCCCACGATGGTGCCGCGGGCGTAGGGGTCCCAGTAGGGGGCGGCGAGGCCGGTGAGGGCTGGCACAAAGTAGACACCGCCACTGTCGGAGACTGTGGAGGCCAGTTCCTCCACCTCGCCCGACGACTTGATGATGCCCAGGCCGTCGCGCAGCCACTGCACCACGCTTCCGCCCACGTAGATGGAGCCTTCGAGGGCATAGTTCACGGTGTCGCCAATCTTCCACGCCACGGTGGTGAGCAGGTTGTTCTCCGACATCACGGGCTTCTCGCCGGTGTTGAGCATCACGAAGCAGCCTGTGCCGTAGGTGTTCTTGATGGCGCCCGGGTCGACGCACATCTGTCCGAAGAGAGCAGCCTGCTGGTCGCCGGCCACACCTGCGATGGGCACCTCGTGGGCGAAGATGGTGGTCTTGGTGTGGGCCATGACCTCGGAGCTTGACTTCACCTCGGGCAGCATCGACATCGGGATGTCGAAGAGCTTGAGCAGGTCCTCGTCCCATTTGAGCGTGTGGATGTTGAAGAGCATGGTACGCGAGGCGTTGGTCACGTCGGTCACGTGGGCCTCGCCGCGTGTGAGTCGCCAGATGAGCCACGAGTCGACGTTGCCGAAGCGCAGCTTGCCCATTTCGGCGCGCTTGCGTGCGCCCGGCACGTTGTCGAGGATCCATTTGATCTTGGTGCCGCTGAAGTAGGCGTCGATGATGAGGCCCGTCTTCTCGCGGATCTTGTCGACGAGGCCCTGGGCCTTGAGCTTGTCGCAGAACTCTGCCGTGCGGCGGTCCTGCCATACGATGGCGTTGTAGATGGGTTCCTCGGTGTCGATGTCCCAAACGATGGTGGTCTCGCGCTGGTTGGTGATGCCAATGCCGGCGATGTCGAGTCCGTTGATGTCGATGGCGGAGATGGCCTCGGCTATCACGGAGGCCTGCGACGACCAAATCTCATTGGGGTTGTGCTCCACCCATCCCGGTTGCGGGAAATACTGTTTGAATTCCTTCTGTGCCACCGACCTGATCTGGCCGTTGTGGTCGAACACTACGGCGCGGGAACTGGTGGTTCCCTGGTCGAGAGCGAGAATGTATTGTTCCATATTGTTTTTAATTAGTGGTTATGCTCTTTTGTTCTGGTTTTGGTTCTGCTCCAGCCGGCCCGTCGCCTTTTGCTGGGGCTCGGGCGGGCTGCTTGGTGTTTGGGGGCTGAATCGTTTGTTGTGTGTATGATGGCTGGTTGTTTCGCGTGGGGTTGTCGGGAAGCGCTGTCCCTATTCCCCGTTGAGCCGGCGCGTGGCCTCCACGTCGAGCGCGTCGGCGAGGATGCTGATGGGGTTCTTCACTTCGAAGCCGGTCGACATCTCTATCTGCCATTTGCAGGTCTCGCAGTCGCAGGCCACGAAGTCGGGGGCCAGTTCGTGGATCTGCTTGAACAGCGGCGCGCCGATGGTCTGCGAGCGTTCGTAGTTCTCCTTCTTGAACCCGTATGTGCCGGCTATGCCGCAGCATTGGCTGTCGAGCATGATGAGCTCCACGCCGGGTATCATGCGCAGCATCTCGGTGCTGTAGACCACCCATCCCATCCTTTCCATGTGGCACGCGCTGTGGTAGGCCATGCGGTGGTGGTAGTCCTTTCTGAAGGCGAGCCTCAGCCTTCCGGCCTCTATCTGCTGGTAGAGCCAGCGGGTGGCCAGCGTGAGGTGGTCGCGCACGTCGGCGTTGTCCACCTCCAGCAGGTGGGGATACTCGTCGCGCATGGTGAATGTGCAGGTGGAGCTGGTGGTCAGCACTGGCTCGCCGCGCTCCACGGCCTCGCGCATCGACTTGATGTTGGTCTGTGCCTGGCTTTTGGCCTGCTTGTACATGGCGTTGGCGATCATGGCCACGCCGCAGCACTTCTCCTTGGACAACAGCCGCACTCCGATACCGCAGGCGTTGAGGATCTTCACAAGGTCGCGCGAGAGCTGCGGGAAGTTGTAGTTGGCGTAGCAGCCGTGGAAATAGGTCACGTGCCTCTTGAACCGCTCCTGCTCCGAGGCGTGCTTCCTGTACCACTGCTCAAAGGTCTGCAGCGAGTAGGAGGGGAACTGGCGGTGCTTGTCTATCTTCATCACGCTGTGCAGCACTTGCTTGGTCAAGCCCAAGCTCAGGGCGAAGTTGGTCAGGGGGGCGAGGGTGTGGGCCATGGTGCCCACGAGGTCGGTGCTGGCCAGCATCCGGTCGCGCAGCGAGGGCTTGTGGGTGCTGTATTGGATGCGTGCCTTCTGGATGAGGTCGCCCACTTTCACATGCTCCGGGCATGCCACCTCGCACCGCTTGCAGTTGAGGCAGAGCTTCAAGGCCTCGTCGAAGAACTCGGGGTTCTTCATCCTGTAGCGTTCGTTGTCGGGTCCCGACTGCTTGGGCCCGGGATAGGTGGGCTCCACGGTCGACACCGGACAGTAGACCGTGCAGATGGAGCACTTGAGGCACTGTTCGAAGTTGAATTTGCTTGTTCCCTTTGTCTGTGTTTCTGCCATGACTGTTTATCTCCTGTTCAGAATGTTTTTTGCCGTTTGAATTGCCGTGAGCATCTCCACGCCGCCCCGGCTCATGAGTTTCACCGCATTGTTGCCGCACAGCACCGAGCCAGCGGCCCAGAGGTTGCCCACGGGCTGCCCGTCCTTGAGGGCGTGCAGGTGGCTGTCGGTCCTCACGCCGTACGCCATGTAGGGCTGTTCGTCGAAGAAGTAGGCGCGGGTCCAGTTGGCGCGGTTGGCGTCGGCCTCCACGTTGAGTCCGAAGATAGGCTCGTACACGCCCTCGTAGTTGCTCATCAGTCCGCGGCTCTGGAATGAGCCTGTGGCCAGCACGAAGCTGTCGGCCTCCATCCGCTCCGCGGCGAGGTTCTCGGTGGCCACGCTCTCCAGCCTGCCCTTGGCCCAGACGCCCCCTCTCACGGTGTCGCTCTGGAAGAACGTGCCTCCCAACCGCTGGAAATGGCGGCGCAGGGCTGTCTGCATCTGCACTCCCGGCACCGACGGCGGCAGCGTGGCCACGAAGCGGATTTCGCGCCCCAGCTGCGCCCCCAAGTCCTTGGCCGAGCCCAGGAAGGCGGGCAGCATGACGACGTCGCCCGTGGGGTGGAGTTGGCCGATGGCCTGTATCATCTTGCGCAGGTTGTCGCCGCGCTCCAGTACCTTCTCCACATTGGTGGCTCGCATCTCCGACGGACTGCGGCGGGCCAGCTCCAACTCGGGGGTGGTGAAGTCCATGCGCTCCACCTCGGCGCCCATCTTGGCGATGTTGTCGGCCAAGAACTCCATGGGGATGTCGAGGAATCCCTTCACGTTGACCAACGACACCTTGCGCCAAGGTAGCCTGTCGGCCTCGGGGCTGGTCACCATTCCGCCCAGGGTGAGCCACGTGGGCTTCATCACGCCCATGGGCGACATGCGGTAGTGGTTGGCCCTGGCCTCTCCCGCCGCCTCCAATCCCGCCTCGGCGAGCAGGGCGGCGGCCTCCTGGGCTGTCGCGGCCACATCCTCCACCTTGTGGTAGGGATGGCTGTCGCTGAGGCTCTTGATGGCGGCCAAGGGGTTGGCCACGGCCTGTCCTCGCTCGTCGCGTCCCAGCAGGTCGAGGGAGCCCGAGTTGAAATGCAGAGTGCTTTGGCCGGCGGTGACGATGGCCACCTTCTTGCCTGCCTTCTGCAGGGCGACGCCGCAGGTAAGTCCTGTCAGTCCGCCACCTATTATCACACAGTCGTATCTCATCTTGCTATCTCCTTTTCTCCTCCCGTGAGCTGGTCCAGTCCGCAGAGGTCTTCGTATACCATTGATGTCAGTTGCGCCTCGTTCAGCGTGTCGCCCCACGCCACGGGCTGCATTCCCTTCCAGCGCTCGCCCACGAATGCGGCCAGGTCGCGCTCGGCCTTTTGGGCCTGCATGTGGGCCACCCGGCACAGCACGTTGGCCCCGCGGGCGGCGCAGAGCTGCCCCTGGCAGGTGCCCATGCCGATGCGGGTGCGGCGGCGCAGGTTGATGAGGTTGTGCACGTGGAGCCGCTCGGCGGCGAACTTCACCTCGCCGGCGGTCACGTTCTCGCACTCGCACACCAGGACGTCGTCCTCGGGCGTGCCGGCGGGTATGTCGCGGGCCATCGTGCCGTGGCGCCCTATGAGCGCGTAGTGGCTGTATTGGTTGGCGTCGTGGCTGGTCGAGGCGCTCTCGTGTCTCTGCTCCGAGCCGGGCAGCGGGGTCGTGGCGGTCTGGCACTTCTTGTCCACGCCCAGTTTTTGGCAGGCCAGGTCGGTGGCCTTTTCCGCCATCAGACGGTAGGTCATCATCTTGCCGCCGGTGATGGTGATGAGACCCTTCAGGCCATCGCGCTTCTCGTGGTCGAGCAGCACGATGCCGCGGCTGATGGTGCGCCCCGACGGGTCGTCGTCGTTGGCCACGAGGGGCCTCACACCGGCGTAGGCTCTCAGGATGCGCGTGGAGGTCAGCTCGGGCGCCAGTTTCTCGCCCTCCTTGATGAGGAGGTCCACCTCGCGGGGGGTGATGCCGAGGTTGTCTACGGTCTCAAAGGGCACGCGGTCGCTTGTGGTGCCGATTACGCTCACCGTGTCGTCTGGCACCAGGATGTCGGCGTTGGAGGGCCGGCGGCAGCGGTTGATGACCATGCCGTTGACGCGGTGGCCGAAGACGAGCAGTGTGCCCTTGGCGGGAAACATGTTGATCTTCACGCCGGCCATCTTGGCCACGGCCTGTCCCCAGATGCCGGCGGCGTTGATGACAAGGCGGCAGTGCACCTGGCGCGTCTCCCCCGTGTGGTTGTCGCGCAGCTCCACGCCCCTCACGCATCCGTTGTCGATGATGAGGCCCGTCACCTCCTGGTAGGTGCGCACGGTGGCGCCGTGGCGGCGTGCGTCGATGATGTTGGCCGCGGTGAGCCTGAAGGGGTCGATGGATGCGTCGGGCACCCTTACCGCGCCCGTCAGCTCGGGGTTGACGGCTGGCTCCAGGCGCCTCGCTTCCTCGGGCGATATGATTTCGGCGCGAATGCCGGCTGCTGTGCAGGCATCCACGAAAGTGCGCTGGTAGTTGAGGTCGTCCTCGGGAAGGGTGATGAACAGTCCGTCGGTCTCTTCCACGCAGTGGGTGGCGATTCGTCGCAGGGTCATGTTCTCCTTGATGCATTCGCGTGCCGACTCCGCGTCGGTGACGGCATAGCGCGCGCCGCTGTGGAGCAGGCCGTGGTTGCGGCCCGTGGCGCCGTTGGTGAGGTCGTATTTCTCCACCAGCAGGGTGCGCAAGCCTCTCAGGGAGCAGTCGCGCGCCGTTCCGGCTCCCGTGATTCCTCCACCTATGATGACTACGTCGTATTCTTCAAACTTCTCCATCCTTATCAGGTCGTTAGACGTTGGTTGATTTTAAAATATTAGTTGCGAAATTTCTATTTTCGGTTTGTTCTTTTATAGCTTTCGTTTCTTCTCATTGCAAATTTAGGCCAATATTTTTAAAACTGTCTAATTCCTTAACTATAATTAAGAAAATATTTGTGTTTTGAAAGTAAATATATTCCGTTTATTACCTATATATGTTTTATTCGGTAATAATTTAACTTTTGTGTGACAATCGTATGACAAACGTATTACGGAAAAATTGAAACTTTTATTTCGTTCGGTTTTCGGTTGTAATATAAGTGCAAAGAAGTTTTCGTTTTGATTGAAACCGGCGGCTGCTTTCCAAGTTATGTTCCCCAGTCCGCCCCTTTGGCTGTAGTTTAACGCTTTTGGTTAACTACTTTAAGCCTTATTTTTAATGTTGGTTGACCCGGTTAAACATTACTTTTATTTTTAGTTGATACAGGTGTAGTGATGGGAGTAGCCGTCGAGCTTGCTCGTAAGGCTACCCCATCACTTCAGAACCATAGCTCCGGTAGGAGCGTAAGCCTGGACGTGACCATTTTCCTTCCCTTTCCATTTAAGCTTACCATGAATCCACGGAAAATATCCGCTGTGCCGGGTCCTTGGGCTCGTTTCCCGTTTTCGTCATAAGCAGGTTCAATGGATATTTTCCGTGGATTGGATATGTTGTTTCATTTCGTATAGTCTTGACTTCGCCAATGAATAAATGGTAATAGAAAATCATGGACAGGCTTACGCTCCATAGTAGCGCTGAGGCTCAACCAGTGGGATAGCCTTACGAGCAAGCTCGACGTCTATCCCACTGGTTGAGCCTCATTCCCTACGTAAAGCCTGTC
>SFCY01000063.1 GCA_004558865.1 Bacteroidales bacterium | reverse complement strand
GTAAGGCCACCCCATCGCTTCAGACCCATAGCTCCGGTAGGAGCGTAAGCCTGGACATGACCATTTTCCTTCCCCTTTACATATAAACTTACCATGATTCCACGGAAAATATCCGCTGTGCCTATATTTCTTTCTCCATGATGTAGTCGTTCATGAAGTAGCCGTGGCCGATGTCGTAGTCGCCCTGCTTGGTCACCTCCAGGCCGAGATGCTCATAAAACGTCTTGGCCTTGTTGTAGCGGTTCACATGGAGGAAGATGCGGCAAGGCTCGGGATGGAGCTTCTTCACCAGTGCCACCGCAGCGTCGAAGAGCGTGCGTCCCAAGTGGCGGCCCTGGAAGCGGGGCAGCACGTAGATCTTTTGCAGTTCGTAGAGGTCGGATTCTATGGGCTGCACCGAAACGTAGCCGGCGGCCTCTCCGTCGACCGAGAGCAGTTGGTATACATGTCCCTCTTCGGTCATCTGCCGCCGCAGACTCTCCTCCGAATACATCATGTCCATCATGTAGCGGCACTGCTCCGGCGTGATGATGTTCTTGTAGGTTTCCGGGAACACCTGCTCCGCCAATTGTCGAATGAGCGGGATGTCTTTGGTTGTTGCTATCCTAATCGTGTTCATCTTTATATATATAATTTGTTAATGTAGAATCTGGCACAACGAAAGAAGTGGCACAGGAAAGTCGAGGCGATGAAGCCCCATCTTATCCAGTGCCACTTCCTTATGGCGCCCTCCGATGGTGGAGCGGTTGCAAAGTTATGACTTTTCTACGGAACACGCAAGACTTAGCCAAGAAAACACACACCCCCCACGTCTGATAGTGTCGCGAAGCCCATGCCTCTCCAGTATGGAGACATGCCTCAATGCTTCCATGCTTGAATGAACGCGAGTGGCCATGCGCGCGGCCCCCTCTGGCTCCTAAGGAGCTTTGGTGTGCCAAACCAATCACGAATTACAGCCTACGTTGGTTTCGTGGCAGCTGCCACGAACTTTCGTGCCAGTTGTCACGAACTATCGTGCCAGTTGCCACGAACTATCGCGCCAATTGTCACGGCAGTTTGCAAAACGCTGGCACATCGTCCATTTTCCGTTGGGTCATGGTAAGTTCAGATGAAAATGGGGGAAGGAATATGGCGGCATTGAAGGCTGACACAGTCATGGGCAACAGGGCCATGTCATATTGGCTCCTGTGCAAAGGTTGTTCCATCGCATCAAACAGCAAGCAGATGATTTCGGATTTCTCTCATCATGAGCCCACGCAAAATACCCGCTGTGCTGGATTGCCTTTCTGGGAATATATAGGAAACAGCCCTAATTCTGTTGTTCTACTATCCATTCCTTGAAGAAGGGGTCTTCCATGATGTATTTGTCTTTTTGCTCACGAATGACATAACCTTTTTTGCTTAGACGCTTGACGGAACTTGTGATCGTGCTTGTCGGAAGAAGACGTGACTGTACTGGATTTGCACCCTCGCATATTAGGCGTACCGTAAGTTGGTCCGTTTTGTTGAAAGTCAGCCACAGGCGCTCATAGTCAAGGTCATGTGTCCTGACAATGTCTGTTGTGGCCTTGCTGATGATGTCCGCATCACCGTGTCCAAGGGCCATCAAGTCCCAAATCGTAAACGCAAGCTGCTGCGAATAATATGGGTGGTTGCCAGTGAAAGCAATGACGCCTGCCGCAATGTCGTGCGCCTTGTCTGTGACAGACGCAAAACGACTTTCCAGATACGCTGTGAACTCATCCACGGGAATCTTGTCAAGGCGCATAAGTTGGCCAAAATGATAGAAAGGCGACCTTGGACGTTCGAAAATGTCTTCCATCATCGATTCCTGACTGCCAAGGAAGATGTAGTTCAACCCCGACTGCTCCTGCATGATGGAACGCAGCTCTTTGTCTATATGAGGGTCTATTTCAAGCACCTCTTGAAATTCGTCAAAAACCACAATGAGCCTGTTGTCGGGTGAGCTGACCTTTTCAAGCAAGTCAAGGGTGTCCTCAAATACAGCCTTGGAGTTGATGAGCGGTTGGAATGACACGCTCACTTCGTCGTTCATTGGATTGACATTTATGGTAGGCAATACCCGGAAATTGCGAAGAAGATACTTCACCTTCTCTATCTTGTATTGCTTGAATATAGACTTCAGAAGCTTGGCCGCAAAATCCTCGCGACTCACCACCTGCTGCATGTTCACAGACACGTATGGCCGTCCTGTCGCCTTGACTGCCTTTCTGACCAAGCTGGACTTCCCGTATCGCCTCGGACTGATAAGGATAAGGTGATTCTCGCTGTGGAGAAACTGCACAATATACTGCAACTCCTTGGTGCGGTCTGTGAAATAGGGCTCATCAACAAGCGAGCCAAATCTGAATGGATTTTCCATGCTGCGAAATATTTCGTTACGAGATTTTTCGCAAAGATAGCGATATTTCTGTTTTCAGCAAAATTTCACGCCTACTTTTCAGCAAGGAGAGCGCGGCAGGAAAAGGGGTGCCGCCATTGTGTACACCAACAAGGGCTACACGGAAAAGCCAACTTCAACAATGACCCCCCGCCAACTTCGACAACGAAAACTCGCCAACTTCAATAATTCATTCGAAAATCCTTTTCCGTAAACAAATTAACGCAAGTCCAAGGAAAATAATAAATTTCCTCACTCCTGATGAAGTCGTTTACAAAAAGACTTTGTAAATTTGCACTTGCTAATTGACTCCGCCTTATACCCTATTTTGAACTTGCGGAGCTTGAATAAATTTGTATCAATAAGAAATAATGGCCAAGGATTTTGGAAATACATGGTGGGGGAGCGAATGGCTCCGCTCGCTGACCAACATCGACTACGAGAACCTCATCCCCCGCGGCGCACGCTATGCACGCAACGGGGCTGTGAGGGAAATCACCATCTCCTCTGGAGAGAGCTGGATTGGCAAGCTCAGCAACAAGGAACTGCGCGAAATATTTGATTGAGCAATCCATGACCGACAAGCGACCACACATCATCCTTGGCACAGGTTGGCGCTACGCCACGGAACACTCCATGCTCCGGCGTCTCGATGGTCACGACTATAGAGGCCGTAGCATCTACCAAATCACCATCACCCTGGCCGACCGCAGCAAGCCACGGCTGGGCAACCTTAGATGGACAGAAAAAGGAGAGGCCGTTGTTGATCTCACGCCTCTTGGCGAGTGCGTAAGGAGCTGCTGGCAGCAGATTCCGCGGCGCTATCCGGGTGTTAGTTCCATTGCGCTTCAGATCATGCCCGAGCATCTCCACGGTGTGCTCTTCGTCACGCATGAGCAGAAAGCCCATTTAGGAAAGATTATAGCTGGCTTCAAGATAGGCTGTACCCACGCGTGGTGGGAGTTGGAGCCAGAAGTCTGCCGGGCAGCGGATGCGGAGTCCTGTGCGGCATCCTGTGCGGAGTCCTGTGCGCCGAATTATAATTCGGCGAACCCAACAGCGAACCCGACGGCGAACCCGGCAGCGAACCCGACAGCCCCTCTTCCTCGCAGCAAGGGCGCCAAGGGTCCCTCGCTCTTTTCTTCTGGCTACCAAGACTCGGTGCTCATTGGCAAGGGGCAACTGAGGAACATGATACACTATGTGCTCGACAACCCCCGCCGAGCCTTGATAAAACGCGGCAACCCCAACCTTTTCCGCGTTGTCAGCGGTCTGAGCATTGGCGGCCGCCCCTTCTCAGCCATCGGCAACCGGTGGCTTCTCGACAGACCCATGCGGATGCAGGTAAGATGCCACAACAACACCTCGGAGGCGAATCTCAGACTCATCGCCCTGCAAAAGGCTTACTTCCTCGAATGGGGAAAGATGGGGGCGGTGGTTGTGAGTCCCTGCATATCGCCCGGAGAGAAGGAGATAGCACGCGCCATCCTCGCTGCCGGGCTACCATTGATTGTCATCTTGGAAAACGGTTTCCCACCGCTCTACAAACCTCCCGGACGCTACTTTGAGGCCTGTGCCGACGGTTCGTTGCTCATGCTCGCTCCGTGGCCCCATCATACCGACCACCGCACGATAACCCGCCAGCAATGCTTGGCTCTGAACGAGATGGCGGCCTCTATCTGCACAGACCTGTGGACACCAGAAATGGAACGGCAGCTGCTCGATGGATTGCCCACAAAATAATGACGATACAGATGGGATGACCGTATGCGCACGAGTCTTCGTTCCGCCATTCCCCCGATTACTCCTAACGCTCGGCTATAACTTCAACCTGTAATCCCTATACCAAGACAATTTGCTGTCAGCTTGAGGATGAAAACAAATAGACCATTTCCAATTTCATGGCGTTAGTTCGTAACCAATTTTGCAATTAAGGCTGGTTCTAACTGCGTTAGAACCAGCCTTAAGGAGGGGCCGCCTATCGTGCGGCGGCGGTGATCATGGCGCCCACTGCCACGCCCACTGCTGCGGCCACCACTGTGTTGGTAGTCGGGCTGGCGCGGCGCGGCCGATGGCGGGGTGGAGGCGGAGGAGCCTCGACCACCCGCACTGGGCGGGGGCACTCCCTGACGACATACACCCGCTCGGGTGCGCGGTCGCAGCGATGCTCCACAACAACTTTCCGCTTGTGGTGGTGACCGTGGTAACCGTGGTGACCGTGGTGGCGGTGGTGACGGTGGTGGCGGTCGCCATCCCTCCTCATCTCCTTGCGGTGCTTGTCGTAGCGTTCGAACCGCTGTGCATTGCTGTTCACGGTGCCGAGCAGCATCATGGCTGCGATCAGGCAGAAAATCATCTTTTTCATAATCGTTGTCTTTTTTTGTTGCGTTTCTTGTGGCTCTCCATCCGTCGCGTCCCCGCCGTCCGTCTTCCGACCTCAGCCACTGGCACTTCGTCGGGCCACGTTGCAAAGATAGTGGAAAATCCGTTTGCCGCCTTTGGCAAATCCCTAAATCAACGGCGGATTTCCCCTAAAGTGGGAGAGGGGATTCCTCTGATTTCTTTTTGCCTCCCATCCTCGTAGGAGACTGCTCCCTCAATGAGCTTCCCGCAAAGAGGGGGGCTTGGGCGAGGCCTCCACCGCGCGGGGAGGCTTAGGGCTGAACGTTCCCTTGCAGAAGTCCTCGCGGGTGGCTTCCACGTAGCCGCCCTTTTGGCGCACGTAGTCCATGAGTCGGGCGAAGAGGGGGTTGAGGCACAAGATGCGGGGATTGCCGAAGAGCAGCAGGTGGAGGCGCGCTCGGGTCATGGCCACGTTGAGCTTGCGGTCGATTACTTGGCCGTCCTCCTCGAAGGTGTTGTCGGTGAGGAACTTGAGCTGGTAGGGGTCCTGCACGGTGAAGCCATAGATGATGTAGTCGCGCTGGCTGCCCTGGTAGCGTTCCACGGTGTCGATGGTGATGTCGTGGAGCTGGGAGATTCCTTTGCGGTCGATGGCGTCGCGCACGGTGGCTATCTGGTTGCGGTAAGGCACGATCACGCCCACTGTCCTGCCCGGGTCGAAGGCCACGCCCCTCCTTTGGTAGATGCGCTCCACGGTGGCGGCTATCATGTCGGCCTCCACGGGGTTGGCCTTGGGAGAGGGCGAGTCCTCGGGCTTCTCGGTGGCGACGAACGCGATGCGGTGGAGGGCCAGCAGGCGGTCGATGCCATTGGTGGAGCTTGTGGCAGCGGAGGCGGCGGTCTGGAAGCCGAGGGGCACCATGCGGAGGCGGCCCCCATAGAAGGCGCGGTTGGGAAACTCGGCTATGTCGCGGTGCATGCGTCCCTGGCGGGTGAGCATGTAGACGAAGCGCGGGTCGTAGTCGCCCCCGGGCTTGGCGTGTAGGCCCAGCATGCGCTCGAAGAACGACCGCCGGCAGTCGGTTAGTCCGATGGCGCGCAGCTCCGGCTCGGCCACGCGCGACTCCTTGGTCCCTTGCTGCACCACGGCTGGCAGCTGCTTGTGGTCGCCGATGAGCACGAATCGGTCGATGGCGCATTGCCCGTCGCGGGCCGCCGAGAGCAGGGCGATGAGGTGGGGCTCCAATATCTGCGAGGCCTCGTCGACGATGGCCAAGTGGAAATGCTTCAGGCTGAAGAGGGGCAGCGAGGCGTTGAGCGTGGCCGTGGTGGCGCACACCACCCGCGCGCCGCCGATGACGTCGCCCAACTGCGAGAGTTTGTCCAAATGGCGCAGCTGGCTGGCGAGCAGGTGGCTGGCACTGGCGGGGTCGCACGTGGCCTCGGAGCCTATGCGCAGAAAGGGGATGCCGCGATCGATGAGTTGTCGGCAAATCTCGTCGACGGCGCGGTTGGTGTAGGCCATCAGCAGGATGTTGGTGTCCGACTCCAAGAGTTGTTCTTCGAGGATGGCGACCAGGCCGTGCGAGGTCTTGCCCGTCCCCGGGGGGCCGATGACGAGGAAGAGCTCGCGCGCCTGTTTCTCCCGCTCCACGAGTGTTGCCCATTCGTCCTCGTAGCTGCCCAAGGGCTTGAGCGAGGGGTCGGTGAGCGGCTCGCGCCGGCCAAGGATGAGGTCGCGCCTGGGCGGGGGGGCGGTGAGGAAGCTCTGCATGGCGGGGTAGAGGGCGTTCATCGACGATTCGAAGAGGTCGTGCTCGATGGCCCAGAGCGTGTCGGCGGCGGTGCGGAAGCGAGTGGGCGACTCTCTGTCCTTGAAGAGCGGCCAGATGGTGTCGGCTCCGGGTTGGAAGAGCCGTGGGTCGGTCTGGGGGTTGCGCAGGGTGAGCTCGATGCTCTCGGGGCGTATGTCGCTGATAGTGGCGCGTATGACCATCTGCCGGCAGGCCCGCGGCTCGTGGCCTCTCTGGTAGGGATAGAGGATGACGATGTCGCCCTTGCGGAAGTTGGACGTGTCGGCCGACTGCCGCTGGCCGAAGTTGAGCCTGACTTTCTCCACGCCCGTTTCTGATGTGGCGATTGTGCCAATGGTCAGCGCGTCGTAGATGCTTCCGGCGGCTTTCTTGTCGTCGAGCGTGTCGAGCCATAGCGAAGCGAAGCCGCTGTCGTCCTGGGTCTTGTTGCCGGTCTTGGCGAGCAGGTGCTCTCGCTCCAAGAAGGTCAGGAAGCGCAGGTAGTAGGCACGCTCCAAGTCAGGGGCCTTTTGGATGGGGGTCAGCACGGAGTCGAGCTTTGGCCGGATGAAGTCTTCCCAGAAGTGTCCGTAGAGGCGCTTCTGGTTGAGCTTCTCGGGGGTGAGGCTCTCCAAGAGGCGCAGTCCGTCCCGCGCATACTGGATCTCGCACCATGCCAGTCGGTTGCGCAGCCTGAGGGCGCGGAAGAGCAGGTCTCGGCGGGGCCGCATGCGCCTCAGTCCCTCCTCGTATTTGGAATAGAACAGGAAACTGTTGTTGAGCTGTTCGGCGCCCATGTGGAACTGGTATTGGCACAGAGCCCTGTAGAGCACCAACTGCACGATGTGCTTCTCCTGCGGCTTGGGTCGCTTGGCGTCGAAGTCGGGCGAGTTGAAGGGCACGAAGTCGCCCTTGCCCGACTTCTGCTCGATGATGATGGGTCCGTCGCCCGAGCGGCTGAAGAAGTCCATACGTCCCTGTATGCCCAGCACCTCGCTGAAGAAAGTGGGTTCAAGGATGGTCTGCTTGGGGTCGTAGGTGTCCACCTGCGCGGGCAGTGCCTCGTCGACGAGGTGTTGGATGTTGCGCTGCTGCAGGTGGGCGTTGGCGTAGAAGTCGGTTCTCTCCTTGGCCGAAGCCATGTCGGGACAGGAGAGCAGCGCCATGCCGCTGCGCTGGAAGAAGTCGTTGAGGCTGCGCTCGAATGGCCGCTGCTGCTGGTGAACGGTCTCGTCGAGGAACTGGCCGGCGAGATTGCCGAGGAGGATGGCCGGTGTGTTGGGCTGCGCCGTCAGTTTGTTGACCAAGTTGACGAAGGGCGACTCGGCGTAGCTCTCGAAGCAGCCGGCTATGGTTGTTATATTAATAAGGTAGTCGGGTTCGAAGATGATGAGCTCGGGCATGCACACGTCTCCCTCGTGGCGCAGCCTCACGAGATGGAGCGTGGCTCCGCGCCAGAGCAGGTCCTTGAGATAGGTCCAATCGCCGTCGTTGGTGTGGGTGAGATAGGGGTTGGCCGGCCCGTAGCAGATTTTCAGTTCCCCGCCGTTCTGCTCGTTGGTGGCGTAGATGTAGTTGTCGTCCCATGTGTTGACCAGGCAGCGCAGGCAGTCCTCGTCGAATCGTCCCCAGGAGTTGTTGCGGTCGGCTTGCGGGAAGAGGGCCTTGAGCGATGGGGGGATGGGCTGCCGGCTGTTGAGGTGGTGGACCAGGTAGGCCGTGCCCTTGATGTCGTGGGGCAGGTTGCGCCTCAGCTGCTCCGTGGTGGGCTCGGGAGCCTCTGTGAGCCGGTTGAGGTAGGAGCGCGTGTCGTGTATCAGCCGCGCCACCTTGTCGGGCACGCTGTGCTCGTGGAGCAGGTAGTCGAGTTTGGCAAACAGCCCGTCGAACGAGAGTGTGCTGTCCTGCACGCCTTGGTTGACAATCTGACGGAACAAGGCCCTCAGGCTCCTGTACCTTTCCTTGATGTCGATGTTGTCGGCCGTGCAGATCCGTTGCAGCCGCCCGTACAGTTCCACGGGGCTTGTCGTCTCCCATCCGGCCTTTTGCCGCTCGCTGTTGGCAGAGGGTGAGTGGCCGTCGTTGGGGCCAAACTCCTCGATGGCCAACAGACGGGGGAGGCTCTCCACTTCTTGGGGCGAGAGGATCTCTTCGCTCCGGGCCATCGACGGCAGGACGGCCGGCAGATGGCGCGCGCCTGACAGCGAGAGCCAACTGCCGATGGCAGGGGGCAGCTGATTGTCGATTGTGGCGTCGTTGGCGAAGACCATGCAGACGCTGACGGCCTCGCTGACGTCCCTGCGCAGACGGCGCGACAGCCCGCGGCCCACGCGCCCCCGGGAGAGGCGCGCTTGGGCGTAGGGATTCCTCCCCGCTGGCCCTCCGGCGATGATGCGGCCCTCGGAGAGCCAGTCGCCATTCTCCCGCGCCAAGATGTGGCCTCCGCAGGCCTTGAACAGGCAGAGGGTGATTTGCCGGGGCGTGATGAGCAGCGCGTCGATGTTGGCTCCGTTGATGTCGCAGTTGGCCAACAGCAGGGCTTCTCCGCCGTCGCCAAGGCCGCCGGCCGCTGCCCGGGCCAAAGCGTCGAACAGGCGGGCATCGGCCTGATGGTCAAATTCTCTGATTTTGAATATTCTCAAAGGCATGTTGTCTCATTTGTGAGGTTGGGGCACCGCTGTGAACAGCGGCGTCCATAGCGACAATCCATTTCATTATGCATTAAGCATTATTTCAGCTCTTGGCGCTTGCGATACTCGGTGGGCGTGGTGCCGCACACGTTCTTGAAGGCGCGCACGAAGTTGGGATAGACGTCGAAACCGCAGCGGTCGGCCACCTCCGAGAGGGGCGTGTGCGGGTTGTCGGCCATCATCTTCATGGCCTTTCTGATTCTGATGCGCTGGATGTAGGCCACGGGGGTGTAGCCCGTCACGGCCACCATCTTTCGATAGAACTGGCTGTTGCTCATGCACATCATGGAAGCCACGGCGGCCACACTGGTCTCCCGGTTGTGGTTGAGCTGGGTGTGTACCACGTCGGCCACCTTGGTGAGGAATCTTAGGTCGGCCTCGCAGGGCTTGCCGGCCTCGTCCTTTGGCTCCCTGCCGCAGCCGCCGTTGGCGATGCTGGCAAACTTCTCGCGCATCAGCCGTCGGCTCTCCAAGAGCTTCTCCACCCGTGTGCGCAGCTCGTCGGCGTTGAATGGCTTTGCCAGATAGGCGTCGGCCCCGGCCTGTAGTCCCTCTATGCGTTCCTCCTCCGTTATCTTTGCCGTCACCACGATGATGGGCACGTGGTTGACGATGTCGTTGGCGCGCACTTGGCGACACACCTCCAGTCCGTCCATTCCCGGCATCATCAGGTCGGTGATGATCAGGTCGGGCACCAACTGCAGGGCCTTTTCCAGTCCCTCGCGTCCGTTGGCGGCGTAGTAGAGCGCGTAGCGGCCCGAGGCGCCGAGTTGCGCGCCGATGTAGGCGGCCACGTCGTGGTTGTCCTCGATGATGAGCAGTCGGCAGTCGTTGTCCGTACCTCCGCTGTCGGCCGGGAGCGCGGTGGAGTGGGGCGCCGCGGGCTGGTCCGCTATGGTCTTCTCCTCCATTTTCTTTTTGATGTTGTTGTGTATGGGCAGGCGGATGTGGAAGGCACTGCCCTTGCCCGGCTCGCTCTCCACGCCGATGTTGCCTCCGAGGGCGTCGACAATCTGTTTCACCAGAGCCAGTCCGATGCCCGTTCCGATATTGGCGCTGTCGTCCTCGGCTTGGAAGAAGGGGACGAACACGTGGTCTGTGGTCTCCTTGTCCATGCCCTTGCCCGTGTCGGCCACGTCGAGGAGCAAGTGGCCGCCCTCGCGCCGAATGTTGACGCTCACTTTTCCGTAGGCGGGAGTGAACTTGATGGCATTGGAGAGCAGGTTGTTCATGACCTTGCCCACATAGTCGGGCACGAAGTCCATCACCACGTCGTCCTGCGCTATGAAGTTCAGGTCGATGTCGCGGCTGCGGGCATAGTCGCGATAGCTCTCCACGATCATGGTGACGTAGGCCGTGAGGTTGCCGTTGCGCCAGTTGGCGTTGCCCACCTCCGACTTCACCTTGGCCACGTCGAGCAGCTGGTTGGTCAGCGTGAGCAGGCTGTTGCCCTGGCGGTTGATGGTCTGCGCCTTTTGCCTTGCCTCCTCTTTTATGCCAGTGTCGGCGACGAGGTCGTGGCTCAGTCCGATGATGAGCGTCAGGGGCGTGCGAAACTCGTGGGTGATGTTGGTGAAGAAGCGGGTTCTCATCTGGCTGTCGGCCCTCAGCTTCAGATGGCGCCGGCGGCGCAGCTTGCCCAGCCAGATGAGCCAGCCGATGACGAGCAGCAGTGCCGCCACAAGCACGATGCCCACGATGAGGTTGACGCGCTTGGCCATGCTTTCGCGCTTATGCTGCAGGGCGAGCTTTTCGGTCTCATACTTCACCTTGTACTGGCTCACGGCCTGTTCCATGTCGTGATGGTAGATGGAGTCCTTGAGCGAGGCGTAGCGGCCCATGTGGATGGCGGCCTGCTTGGGGTTGGAGTTCTTCAGCGCCTCGTAGAGTCCGCGCTGCGCCCGGCTCTCGTTGTAGAGGTCCCTAAGCTGGGCAAACGATTCGGCTGCCCGTCTGAAGTAGTCGGCCGCCTCCTCGTGGGCGCCCCTTTGGTTGAGCATTTCGCCCATCTGGTTTTGGCACACGGCGAGCGAGGTGGCGTTGCCGGTCTTGGCAAAGATGGGCATGGCCTCGCGCAGGTGGCTCTCTGCCTGGGCCAGCCGTCCCAATTTGGCCTCGGCCGAGGCCATCTGCGCCAGCCGGATGCCCACCTTTGCCGTGTTGCCCCTTGCCGAGTCGATGGCGTAGGCCTGCCGCGCGTCGTCGAGGGCTTGGCGTTCCTTGCCCATGATGTGGTGGATTTCCGACGACATGCCATATTGTATGGCAATTCGGGTGGAGTCCTTCAATCGTTTGCTGATGTCGAGGGCCTCGTCGATGTAGCGTTCGGCGTCGTCGAGCTGCTTGGCCACCAGGCAGATGCCCGCCAAGGAATTGAGCGAGCTGCTGATGCGGCTTTTGTCGTTCATCCTGCGCTCGGTGTCGAGGCTTCCGCGCACGGCCTTGATGGCGTTGGCATAGTCTGACAGCCTGAAATAGAGCAGTCCTGCCGTGTGCTGGCAGTCGGCCCTCAGCTCCAGGTTGTGGCTGTTGGCTGCCAAGGGCAGCGCGCGGCGGGCGTAGGCGAGTCCCTTGTCGTAGTCCTGCGTGTCGTAGAAATACTCGCTCGCCCAGTACCACACCCAAAGGTCCATGCTGTCGGGATGCGTCTCGGGTGTGAAGGCGACCAGGGTGTCGGCCAGCTCCATGCGGTAAACGATGCCGAGCATCCTGTTGGCCGTGCTGAGTCGCTGCTTGCCCCGCTGGTTGTCGTATTCGGCTAAGAGCTGTTCCATGGTCTTGCCGTGGGTGGCCGTGTCGTTGTAGGCGATGGCGCGTGGCTGCTGTCCCTGTTTTGTTCCGCCGCCAACGCAAGCCGCCAACAGGAGGCAGGTGGTGGCGATGAGGCCCAACCGGCATGATGCGCTCAGGCGGAATCGTTTTCCGTGGGGGCGCGTGGTGGCTGTGGGGGGTAATGGTGTGGCCTGAGGGCCTGTCTTGTTGTCTCGCATTTCTGATTCAGGTTTTCCGATGAATGCTATAGGTGTCGTGTCTTGAAGCGGAAGAGGCTCTCCTCAGCCGGAGGCCGTCCGTCGACGCGTGTGTTGATGGGCGGGTTGCCTGCTTCATTGTGCAAAGATAATTTTTTTTCTGATAAATCTTCATTTTTTCCTTATGTTTTTCCATCCTTTTTGAGTCGTGGGATTCTATGCCACTTCCAGCCTATCGTTTTGAGGCCAATGGCCTGTCTTTTTTTAAATATGGTTGACACCTCAAAAAGAAAAGATGGAAAAGAAAAAAGAGAGGCTCCAATCCCTATTGGATCGCAGTAAGTTAGAGAAG
>SFCY01000062.1 GCA_004558865.1 Bacteroidales bacterium | reverse complement strand
TATGGGTCTGAAGCGGTGGGGTGGCCTTACGAGCAAGCTCGACGGCCTCCCCACCGCTTCAGACCCACACCTTTGGTGGCAAGCCTGCCCATGACGAAATCGCTATCGCGTAAAATTGCGCCCTAACGCATAAAATTCTACGGCAGAAAGCTTCAAGTCAAGGCATTCCAAACCGCAGGATAGGCCACCCAACTTGTGTGACAGTTGTCGCACATAACAGAACAATCGTCGCACAACAATAGAACAGCTGACACACAACAATAGAACAGCTGACACACAACAATGGAACGGCTGTCACACAACAGGAGAGGGCGGTGGGCGCGCGCGAAATCGCGGCCACAGCTGCGGCTTTGCGCCTTTGGCCAGCTCTTTGTCTGCGGCACACGCAAAAGGGGGAGAACTCTCTTGCGAGAGTCTCCCCCAGTGCTGCAAAGAAATAAAATTGTTCTGCCGAAGCGATTCCTCATTATAAAGGCGACAAGATGTCGCGGTTCCTCCTTTACAAAAAGCCCATGTTTGCGTTCGACTTTACGCTTTCATGTCCGTGCGAGCATTGTCTTGTTGCGTGTCGAAAGGCGCGCAGCAGAATGGCGACTGATGCCACGACGGTTCCGTACCTCCTTTCATTATTTTTTCTCTAAGTCATGTTCCTCCGTTTCATTGTTTTTGTTGTCTATGTTGTCGTCTTTGCTCCGGCCGGCCTGTTGCCCGGCTTCGCTTTGGATGGCTTTTTCCTCTTCGGCCTCCTCGCGCCTGAGTTCGTCCTCCTCAGCCTTGAGCTCGGCCTCCTTCTTCTTGGCCTCCTCGTGGAGTGCCAGTTCCTTGGCCTCCTTGCTCAGTGTGGGATATTGGATGCGCGTGTGGTAGATGTTCTTGAGCCGCTCTATCAGCACCTGCTTGGCCTCCTTGATTTCCTGGAAGGTGATGGCGCAGTCGTTGAAGTAGCCCGAGCGCACGTCGTTGTCGATGATGTTGTTCACGAGTTTGGTGATGTTCTCCGACGTGTAGGTCTGCAGGGATCGGCTGGCGGCCTCCACTCCGTCGGCCATCATCAGTATGGCCTGCTCCAGGGTGTAGGGGTTGGGGCCCGGGTAGGTGTAGGCCGCCTTGTCGATGATTTCGTTGGGGTGTGCGTTCTGCTCGTTGATGTAGAAGTATTTCACGAGTCCCTTTCCGTGGTGGGTGGTGATGAACTCGCGAATCTCCCTGGGCAGGTTGGCCTTCTCGGCCATGGCCACGCCGTCTGTGACGTGGCTGATGATCTTCTGCGCGCTCTCCAGGTTCGACAGGTGCGCGTGGGGATTGATTCCGGCTTGGTTCTCGGTGAAGTAGGCGGGCTCTGTCATCTTCCCGATGTCGTGGTAGAGGGCGCCGGTGCGCACGAGCAGGGGTTTTGCCCGGCTGATGCGGCGCGCGATCTCCTCGGCCAGGTTGCTCACCACGATGGAGTGCTGGAAGGTGCCGGGAGCCACTTCGGAGAGTTGGCGCAGCAGTCCCTTGTTGGTGTTGCTCAGTTCGAAGAGCGTGACGTTCGACACGAAGCCGAAGGTCTTCTCGATGAGCCACATCATGGGGTAGGCCAAGAGCAGCAGCACGCCGCTGACGAAGAAGTGGGAGTACATGTTGAAGTCGAAGACCGTCTTGTCCAGATCCTTGTAGGTCATGGCGTGAAGCACGAAGAACACGAAGCAGTTGGCCACCGTGACGAGGAAGGCCGCCTGGAAGATTTGCGCCCTGCGGGAGAGCTCGCGCATGGTGAGGATGACCACCAGTCCGGCGATGATCTGCACCACCATGAACTCGTAGGGATACTTCAGCGCGGCCACGCAGATGAGCACCATCGTGACGTGGGCCACAAAGGCCGTGCGCGAGTCGAGGAACACCCTGAAGAACATCGGGGCCATGGCGAAGGGCAGGATGTAGACCGAGAAGAAGTTGTGCTCCATGATGAGCGACACCAGGATGGGGAAGATGGTGATGAGCGTGTAGAGCATCATGATCTTGCGCGGGTCCTCGAAGTAGTCCTTGCGGTAGAGGTCGAGGTAGAGCGTGAAGAGGATGAAGAGCAGGGTGACGTAGAGGATTTGCCCCATTAGCACGTTCTTGCTCTCCTGCGCGTTGGCGTTCTTCTGCTGGAAGTCCTTCTCGAAGCTGTTGAGCATGAGGAAGGTGTGGTTGTCGATGAGCTGTCCGCGGTCCACGATCTTCTGTCCCGGCTTCACCGTCTCCGATGCCGGGGGGATGAGGCTCAGCATGTCGTCGCGCTCGGTGTCGTTGCGTTCGCGGTCGTAGATGAGGTTGGGCAGTATGTAGCTGGTGAGGTTGAGCTGCTGCAGTGCCTGCCGGTGGGGCGCGAGCGCTGGGATGTCGAAGAAGCTCTGATAGGCCGACATGGTGGAATAGATCTTGGCCACACGCATGCTCGTGGCCGCCTTGTTGGTCACCACGCGTATCATCTGCGTGGTGTCCTGTCCCGAGCGGTTGAAGTCGGTGGTCTGCATGATGCCCGTCTGGTAGAGATGGTGCAGGTGGCGGATGATGATTTGCCTCTCGGCCTCGGAGAGTCCGGGCGGGAGCGAGGGGAAGTCGCCCTCGAAGTCGGCTATGGCGTGCTTCTCCACATCGGCCTCATAGTTGTAGTAGGGCTGGAAGTCGCGCAGCATCGAGTCTTGCTCGGCCTTTATGGTCTCGTCGCTCTTGTATACGGGAAACTCGAACGGGGCGATGAGCGTGTTGTACATCCAGGGCTGTCCCACCTCATAGCGCAATCTGAGCTCCTCATTGCGCGGCAGGAACCACACGATGAGCGTCACGCATCCCACGATGACCAACAGGCGCACCACCAAGCTGCGCCAGAAACGGCTGTTGATTTGGGTGAACTTCGTCATTGCTGCTTAGATTGTCAAATAGGCGGGAATTTTACCCTTACCTTGTTTTCAGACTGCGAATTTACAAAAAAAATACGGTAAATAAGAAAAAAAACATTAATTTTGCACAAATAAACGTTGATAACGCGGAATGGCGCGCCCTTTTCGGGGGGTGGAAGCCGCCAAAAGGGGCAAAATCCTCGTGGAGGACGCCTGGTGGCGACGCGGCGCGTTCCCAAGCTTTGAGCAACCAATCAAGACTGTTCCGCCAATGCCCGGAGGGGGTGGCGGCGGGGCAGGGAAATGTTCTATATATTAAAATGGCAGAAAGAACTGTAAGGGTGCGCTTCGCACCAAGTCCTACCGGCGCCCTGCATATCGGCGGTGTGCGCACAGCTTTGTACAACTACCTGTTTGCCAAGCAGCATGGCGGCCAGCTGGTGTTCCGCATCGAGGACACCGACAGCAGCCGCTTCGTGCCGGGCGCAGAGGAGTATATCTTGGAGTCGTTCCGTTGGCTCGGCATCAAATTCGATGAGGGCGTAAGCTTCGGCGGAGGCCACGGTCCCTACCGGCAGAGCGAGCGGCGCGACATCTATAAGAAATATGTGGAGCGGCTGCTCGAGAGCGGCAAGGCCTACTATGCCTTCGACTCGGCCGAGGAGCTGGAGAAGAAGCGCCAGGAGACGAAGAACTTCCAATACGACGCCCACACGCGCCTGGAGATGCAAAACTCGCTGATGCTCAGCCCCGAGGAGGTGAGCGAACGCGTGGGCCGCGGCGACCAGTATGTGGTGCGCTTCAAGGTGGAGCCGGGCGAGGAGGTGCACGTCAACGACCTCATCCGTGGCGACGTGTGCATCAAGAGTGACATCCTCGACGACAAGGTGCTATACAAGAGCGCCGACGAGCTGCCCACCTACCATCTGGCCAACATCGTCGACGACCACCTGATGGAGATCACCCACGTGATTCGCGGTGAGGAGTGGCTGCCCAGCGCGCCGCTCCATGTGCTGCTCTACAGGGCCCTGGGCTGGGAAGACACCATGCCCCGCTTCGCCCATCTGCCGCTGCTGCTCAAGCCGCAGGGCAACGGCAAGCTCTCCAAGCGCGACGGCGACAAGTTCGGCTTCCCCGTGTTCCCCCTGGAGTGGCACGACCCCAAGACGGGCGAGGTGAGCCGCGGATTCCGCGAGGACGGCTACTTCCCCGAGGCCGTCATCAACTTCCTGGCCCTCTTGGGCTGGAACCCCGGAACGGAGCAGGAGATATTCTCCATGGACGAGCTCATCGAGCAGTTCGACCTGAACAAGTGCTCCAAGAGCGGTGCCAAGTTCGACTACAAGAAGATGATCTGGTTCAACCACGAGTATATGCTCCGCAAGAGCGATAGGGAGATAGCCGAGGACTTCGCCCCCATCGTGGCCGGCAACGGCGTGGACGTGCCCTTTGAGCGCGTGGAGAAAGTGGTGGGCATGATGAAGGACCGCGTGGACTTCGTGAAGGAGCTCTGGCCGCTTTGCTCGTTCTTCTTCCTTGCACCCACGGAATACGACGAGAAGACCGTGCACAAGCGCTGGAAGGAATATTCGGCCCAGCAGATGCGTGAGCTCGGCGAGGTGCTCGAAGGCATCGACGACTTCAGCGTGGAGGGCCAGGAGAAAGTTGTGATGAAGTGGGTGGAGCAGAAGGGCTACAAGCTCGGCGACGTGATGAACGCCTTCCGCCTCGCCCTCGTGGGCATCGGCAAGGGTCCCGGCATGTTCGACATCTCGGCCTTCTTGGGCAAGGAGGAGACGCTGGCCCGCCTGAGGAAAACCATTGAAACCTTGAAGTGAACGGCGGTTGATGATGTATAATATCGCTATCTGGCTATATGGACTCGGAGTCTTCATCTACTCGTTGTTCAATGAGAAGGTGAGGAAGATGTGGCGTGGCGAGCATGCCGCGTTCAGCGTGCTGCGCGAACATCTTGACCCCAAGGCCAAATACATCTGGTTTCACGCCGCCTCGTTGGGAGAGTTTGAGCAGGGGCGACCGCTCATGGAGCGTCTGCGCGAGGTTCATCCCGAATACAAGATCCTGCTCACGTTCTTCTCTCCCTCGGGCTATGAGGTGAGGAAGAACTATCCGGGCGCCGACATCGTTTGCTACCTGCCGCTCGACACCGTGGGCAACGCCCGCCGCTTCCTGCGCACGGTGCGCCCGGTAATGGCGTTCTTCATCAAGTATGAGTTCTGGTACAACTACCTGCACGTGCTGAAGCACCGCTGCGTACCCACCTACAGCGTGTCGAGCATCTTCCGCAAGGACCAGGTGTTCTTCAAGTGGTACGGGCGGGGCTATGCCAAGGTGCTGTCGTGCTTCACCACATTCTTTGTGCAGAACGAGGAGAGCAAGCTGCTGCTTGGCACCTTGGGCATCAAGAACGTGAGGGTGGTGGGCGACACCCGCTTCGACCGCGTGCTGCAGATCAAGGAGGCCAGCAAGCGGCTGCCCATCGTGGAGGCCTTCGGCGCCAATGCGGGCCGCGTGTTTTGCGCCGGAAGCTCTTGGCAGCCTGATGAGGAAATCTTCGTCCCTTACTTCAACCGCCACCGCGATTGGAAACTCATCATAGCTCCCCACGTGATCGGCGAGGACCATTTGGGCCAAATCATGCGGCTGCTCCAAGGACGCCGCGTGGTGCGCTATACGCAGACCACGCCCGAGGAGGCCGCCAAGGCCGAGGTGCTCATCATCGACTGCTTCGGACTGCTGTCGAGCATCTACCGCTATGCCCAGGTGAGCTATGTGGGCGGTGGTTTCGGCGTGGGCATCCACAACACGTTGGAAGCCGGCGTGTGGGGCATTCCCGTCATCTTCGGCCCCAATAACAAGCGCTTCGCCGAGGCCCAAGGGCTGCTCAGATGCAAGGGCGGCTTTGAGATTGACGGCGCTGAAGCCTTTGCCCGTGTCATGGACGGCCTCTCGGCCGACGACGAGCTTCTCAAGCGCAGTGGCAAGGCCGCCGGGCAATTCGTGAAGAGCCTCAGCGGCGCCACAGAGAAGGTGCTGCAGGGCAGCGGGCTGATGTAGGATTGGGGAATATAATAACGCTTAGAATCCCTAAGAAGCCAAGAGGGTCTAGAGAATTTAGAGAATAAAAAAACAATCCCGGGCTGCTTCTTGCCTGCAAGGAGCCTCTCCCAGCCTAAGGGGAGAACGAACAATGCGCGACAAGGGAGAGGTCGCTGATGGAACCAAATTTCTATATAACGTGGACTACAATCAGAACATGATGCCAAAGCCCGACAACTATCTGGTCTGGGCCATCCTTTCCACTATCTGCTGCTGCTTGCCCTTCGGCATTGTGGCCATTGTCTATTCGTCTAAGGTGAACGCCCTCTATGCGGGCGGACAATACGAGCTGGCCTGCGACGCCTCCAACAAGGCCAAGAACTGGACCATCGCCGCTGCTTGCACGGGTCTGGTGGTCAATGGCCTCTATTGGGTGATCTGGGGCACGGCGGCCTTGACGCAGGCCTTTGGCAATCTGTAATAGAAGGCGAGGCGGAGAATGACAAAGGGCAGAAAGGTGGCAGTGGGGCTGGCGTTGGCCATTGTGGCCTGTGTGGCGTTGGCCCTCTTCGACCCCTTGGGAAGCCACTGGCCTTTCCACTGTCCCTTCAAACTGCTCACCGGACTCCAGTGTCCCGGCTGTGGCAGCCAGCGCGCCCTCCACGCCCTCCTTGCCGGACGGGTGGGGGAGGCCGTGGGCTACAACCTATTCCTCGTCTTTGCCGTCCCTTACCTGCTGCTGCTCATCATGGGTCATCTCCTGCCCGAAGGACAAACGAAGACCGTGGCCCTTCGATGGCTGGAGCATCGCTGCGTGGTGGGGTTCTACATCGTCAGCTTCTCTGTATGGCTGGTGGTGAGGAACATCCTGCACATATAAATGCTTATAGCAGCAGGAGGCACGATGTCCCCGCCGCGCAGGAATGCGCCGGGGCGACAACGCGCGGGAATGTGCGGCGGGGACGCCGCACCTCCTACATAACGGATTAGTAATATTGAAGCTTTATGGACTCAGAGACTATCAATAAGATGGCGATCATCTTGGGCGACCATATTCCAGCCGCCAACCTCTTCACACTACGCCAGATGCTCGCCGACACCCAAGCCGACGAACACGACCTCACAACCGCGTCGATGCAGTTCAAGGACCCTACGGTGGCCCTTGTGCTCTCCATCCTCTTGGGAGGGGTGGGAGCCGACCGCTTCTTCGTGGGCGACATCGGACTGGGCGTGGTCAAACTGTTGACCTGTGGTGGACTGGGCATCTGGTGGCTGATTGACATCTTCCTGATCATGGACATCACAAAACGCTACAACTGGAATCTGCTCTGCAACTTCCTCAACAACTGCCAGCGGGGCGCGGGCGACCAGCCGGACGGCGACTATGAGGAGACTTTTTAGAGGCTGGCGGGTGGAGCGGAGCCTCCGTCTCCATCAACTTGCCAAAGATGAATTGTTATCTGCAAACACTACGTATGATGAAACTTAGATTCCAGTTCTTCCTCGTGTTTCTATCGGCGGTTCTGCTGTTGTCGCTCACGGGCTGCAACAGCGACCGGAAGCGGTTGGAAAACTTCGTGACGCTGCTCGACAAGCAATGTCCCTATCCTGTCGACGACTTTGGCAGATGCGTCGGCGTGACCCTTGTCGACGACACCATCGTCTACAACTGCCAGGCCACTGACTCCGACACCAAGAAGTCGTTGGAGAAACTCACGGGCCAAAGGCATAATTTGGTGAAGGTGGCCGAGCTTGGCCTGTTGCTCAATCAGGACCAGAAGAGCCTCGACAAACTGCTCGCTTGGGGAGTGGACGTGAAATACGACGTGCGCGACGGCCTGTCAAAGCCCATATTCGCCTTCACGCTTCGCAACGACAGCCTGAAGAACCTGCAGCAGCGCTATGCCAACCGCGACGAGATGCGACTCGAGCTGCTCACGCTGCAAACCGAGCTGTCGAATGTGAAGCTTCCCATTAGGGTTGACGCCTACACGCTCTTCACCCACCAGGAAATCACGGCCACCGACTTGGTCTACACCTACACGGTCGACGAGCGGCAGATGGGCTTGCCCCTATCGATGCTCAAGGCCGAGACTGCCAGCATGCGCGGCTCCATCGCCAAGAAATGGGCCACCACGCCCGAACTGAGCAAGCAGGCGCGCCTGTTGGCGAAGCTCAACCGCGGCGTGGTGTATCATTACCAAGGCAATCCTTCGGGCGATGTCTTCGAGCTGAGGTTCACTCCCCGGGAGACCGCCACGAAGCTGGCCGGGGGCAAATGAAGCGTCGCCAACGGTTGGGCTTGTTAAGAAAAACAAAAAATCTCGTTGCGGGGGCGGGACTCCCTTTTGCATACAGAATTTTTGGTTAACTTAGCCTTCGATTATGAAATGAAGATGAGGAAAACGATCTTATTCTATTCAGCAGTCCTGATCTGCTTGCTGCCGGCCATATTGCTCCGCGACTACACGCCGGCCACCGAGCTGCGCTATCTCAGCATCGCCGACGAGGCTCTCCGCAACCATCAGTTCTTTGCCTTTACCGACCATGGAGAAGCCTACATCGACAAGCCGCCGTTCTTTCTATGGCTCGTCATGATAGGCCGGCTGCTGCCCCTTTGGTGCCAGGGACTCTATCTGGGTCTGCTGTCGGTGGTGCCGGCCTTTGTCACCACCGAGGCGATGGCAGGTTGGCTGAGGCTGAAAGGCCATCGGCTGCTCGTCTTCCGCCTGGTGCTGCCCACCGCGGCCCTCTTCCTCGTCTCCATGCTCACACTCCGAATGGACATGCTGCTCACGATGTTCATCATCCTGTCGGTGGGCGAGTTCTACCGGCTCTATGCGAGTGGCCACCCCCATGGCAGTTGGTGGCTGCCCCTGCTGCTCTTCCTTGGCACGTTCACCAAGGGTCCCGTGGGCTTCATCGTGCCGTTGGCCATCATCCTGCTCTTTCTCTTCGTCAAGGGGCGTGAGACCGACTTCTTCAAGTATTTGGGATGGAGGTCGTGGCTTTTGTTCTTCGCCCTGCTGGGAGGCTGGTTTCTCGGAGCCTACCTTGAGGGCGGCGGCGACTACCTCAAAGCCCTCTTCCTGCACCAGACGTTCGACGGCATCCTCCACTCCACCCACCACCGCGAGCCCATCTACTACTATTTGTACATGGTGTGGCTGCTGCTGCTGCCCTGGTCGCTGTGGGCCATCCTCTCGGCCGTGCGCGCCTGGACATCGGAGACCGCCCGGGGCTATGAGGCCCGCGTCATGGCCATCGTATGCCTGGCGGCCTTCGGCATCCTTTCGCTCCTCAGCTCCAAGCTCAGCATCTATCTCCTGCCTTTTGTCCCCTTGGTGATGTCGGCCACCGTTCTCGACAACGACAAGGGCAACGACCGCTGGGTGACGCTGTCGTTGGCCATCCCCTATGCCTTGCTGATACTGGCCTTGCCCATGTTCGTGTGGTTCCATTCGCGTGAGCCGATAATCCGTGAAATCCACTCGCCGCTGCTCTGGGCTGTCGCCGCCAGCGCCACGCTTGCCGCGGCCTTGGCCTTGTGGCAGATTTGCCGCAAGCGCGTCTACACCTCGGCATGCGTCATGGCCGTGGGCCTGCTGTTGGCCACTTTCCTCGCAGGACTCTCCATGCCCAAGCTGAATCCCTACATCGGTTTCCGCCAAGTGTGTGAGGAGGCTGCGGCCGCCTCACGGCAGCACCACACGACAACCTTCGTGGCCGTCGGCCTCAAGCATGCGCGCAACATGGATGTCTATCTTGGCCAGCCGCCAATCTCTGTCGATGCCGCCGGCCGCGCCGCCCTTCCCCACCACGCCATCGTGATGGCCAAGGCCCGCGACGCCGCATCCTTGCAGTTGGAGGATGTGCGCGTGGTGGGCGACAAGATCGTGGGCTACAGACGATGAAGGCCTTGCGCTTGGCAAGGCTTTGGCACTGCGCGCCCCAACTTCTTGGCGGCAGCGGCTCTCCTGTTTATTTTCTTGCTTCCCTCATTGCGGGTCCACGTCGTAGTAGACTTGCAGGGAGGCGTATCGTTTGTCCTGCATCAGCAGGTGGTGGACTTCCCTCAGGTATTGCCTGCAGCGTGGCAGGTTGACTCCATTCTCCAGCTTGATGACTATCTTCCTTATGGCGAGCGTCTTCACACGGGCCACGGCGGGCTTGTCGGGTCCCAACACCCGCTGGCCGAAACCCTGTCGGAGACGGTTGCCCAACTCGTTGGCGGCCAGCTCCACCACGTCGCTGTTCTTGTGTTTCAGATACACATACACCAAATGGTAGAACGGTGGATAGTGGAAGTCCTTGCGCTCCTGTATGACATCGTTGTAGAAGCCGCGGTAGTCGTGGCCCACCACCTGGCGGATGACGGGCAGCTCCGGGCTGCGCGTTTGCAGCAGCACGCGTCCCTGTGAGCCGCGCCTCCCAGCCCGTCCGCTCACCTGCGCCATCATCGTGAACGCCTGCTCGTAGGCGCGGAAGTCGGGATAGTTGAGCATGGTGTCGGCATCGAGGATTCCCACCACGCTCACCCGTCCGAAGTCCAGTCCCTTGGTGATCATCTGCGTGCCGACAAGCACGTTGGTGCGCCCGGCCGAGAAGTCGTTGATGATGCGCTCGTAGGCGTTTTTCGACCGCGTGGAGTCGAGGTCCATGCGCGCCACGCGCGCCTCGGGCAGCTCCTCGCGGATGATGTCCTCTATCTTCTCCGTGCCGAATCCGCGCGAGAAGAGGTGGCGCTCGCCGCACGCCGGACACTGCGAGGGCACGTTGCACGTGAAGCCGCAATAGTGGCACACCAATTGGCCCGTGGTCTTATGGTAGGTGAGGGTGACGTCGCAGTTGGAGCATCTTGGCGTCCAGCCGCACGTGGGACACTCCAGCATCTGGGCGAAGCCGCGCCTGTTCTGGAAGAGGATGGCCTGCTGTCCCGCGGCCACAGCCTCGCGCACGGCGGCCGTCAGCTGGGGCGACAGAGGGCCGCGCATCATCTTGCGGTGGCGCAGGTCCTTGATGTCGACAATCTCTATCTGCGGCAGCTCCACTCCCTTGAAGCGCCGGGTGATGGTGACGAGTCCAAACTTGCCCGTGAGCGCGTTGTGGTAGGTCTCGATGCTGGGCGTGGCCGTGCCGAGAAGCGTCTTCGCCCCCACCGCCTGCGCCATGACGATGGCCACAGAGCGGGCGTGGTAGCGGGGCGCGGGGTCCTGCTGCTTGTAGCTGCTCTCGTGCTCCTCGTCGACAATGACCAGTCCGAGCCTCTTGAAGGGCAGGAACACCGCCGAGCGAGCGCCGAGAATCACGTCGTAGGGCTGGTCGGAGAGCTGTTTCTGCCAAATCTCCACGCGCTCGGCGTCGCTGTATTTGCTGTGGTAGATGCCGAGGCGGTTGCCGAAGACACGTTTCAGCCGCGTCATCATCTGCACGGTGAGTGCGATTTCGGGCAGCAAGTAAAGCACCTGCTTGCCACCGCTGATGGCTTCCTCTATGAGGTGGATGTAGATTTCGGTCTTGCCGCTCGACGTCACGCCGTGGAGAAGCACCACTTTCTTCTCCTTGAACTGCCCTCGGATGTCGTCGTAGGCCTGTTGCTGGATGCTGTTGAGCGGGTGGGGCGGGTCGGTGGTCACGCTTTCCACATTGAGTCGGCCCACCTCCTTCTCGTAGGTGGCCAGCGCGCCCCGCTTTACGAGCAGGTTCAGCACGGCCGTCGTGGAGTGGCTCTCGTTGAGCAGTTCCTCACGGGTGGTTTCCTGAATCGGCTCGATGGGGGAGGCTCCTTGCAGACTGTCCCAATGGCTGAGGCTGAGGAAGACCGAGAGCAGATGGTCCTGGGCCGTGGAGCGGTGGAGCTGGCCATAAAGCACGCGCAGCCGTTGCTCGGTGCGGAAGCTGGGGGCAAGCGTCACGTATTGTTCCGTGCGTGGCTTGTACTTGTCGGTCTGCTTGAGTCCGGCGGGGAGGGCGGCCACCATCACGTCGCCGAGCGACGACATGTAGTAGTCGGATATCCACTGCCAGATTCTCAGCTGGTAGGGCAGGAGCATGGGGCCGTCGTCGAGCAGCCGCTCTATCTCACGGCACTTGAACTGCGGCTTCGTGTCGTGGAGGCGAAGCACAATGCCCACGTAGAGCTTGCTGCGGCCCAGCGGCACGAGCACGCGGCTTCCCTCCACGGCCTTCGGTTGGAATTCCGTGGGGACGAGGTAGGTGAACACGCCGTCAACGGCTAAGGGTAATATGACATCAGCGTATTGCATACGGTTTCCATGTTTTTTTTGCGGGGGGCGAGGCGCTCCTTGATGCACTGCGCGCGCAGTCCCGTTCCGCGCTGGGCAATGGGGCGGAGGTGCGCAGGCCACGCCCATTGGGGGGCGGCTTGTCAGGGCGTTGTGGCCAGCTTCTTGTTTGCGCCCCACAAAGTTAATCAAAAAAAACGTAACTCAAACTCCCCAATTGGGGTGTTCGATAGGATGTGTCCAAAATATAGCCATTTTTTTGCGGCTCCCCTTTTTTTTCCACTAATCTTCACCAATTCCGGCACAGCAGATATTTTCCGTGAATTCATGGTAAGTTTATATGTAAGAGGGAAGGAAAATGGTCATGTCCAGGCTTTCGCTCCTACCGGAGCTATGGGCCTGAAGCGATGGGGTGGCCTTACGAGCAAGCTCGACGGCCTCCCCATCGCTTCAGACCCACACCTTTGGTGGCAAGCCTGCCCATGACGAAAATCGCTA
>SFCY01000193.1 GCA_004558865.1 Bacteroidales bacterium | reverse complement strand
GACGCAAAGGTAAGAACTTTTCTCCAATCATGTACCGTTTAGCAACATGTTTTTGGGTTAGCGACTGTACGCACTCCACAGGGTTTGTCGGTTGCGCCGTAAACATCTTAACTTACTACGCATGAATGTCAACGACAAAGAAATCTTCTTGGCCATACGCAAGCATCCCGAGGAAGGATTCCGGAAGCTGATGGCAGCCTATATGCAACCCGTGTATTGGCATATCCGCCGTATGGTGAGCGTGCATGCCGACGCCGAGGACGCCACGCAAGAGACCTTTGTCCGCATCTACCGCTCCATCGGGCAGTATAGCCAGACAGGCTCCTTGCGTGCGTGGGTCTTCCGCATCGCCACCAACGAGGCGTTGCGTCTCTTGGGACGGCGGGCAGGAAGGACGACGCTTTCGCTCGACGATGCTTCTGCCGATGTGATGGCGCTCAAGCAAGACGAATGGTTCGACAGCAGCGACAAGCTCAGCGCCAAGTTGCAGCGCGCCATCCATACGCTTCCCGCCAAACAGCAGGCTGCGTTCAACCTCAGATACTACGACGACCTCTCATACGATGAGATTGCCGAGGTGACAGCTTCCACGGCAGCAGCGGCGAAAGCCAACTACCATGTGGCGAAAGAGAAAATCATAGATTACATGTACCATAACGACTAAAACGAGATATGGAAAAACAATTTGATTTCAACCAAGTCGGCAAACGGATGCCCTACAGCGTTCCGGACGGTTTCTTTGACCGCTTGCAAGATAATGTGATGCAAGAGATAAAAGACACACCCCACACACAGCCTAATACGATCGCCAAGCCCAAGGCCAAGACCCGCAAAGCATGGCTTGTGCGGCTTGCCCCTCTCACCGCCGTGGCAGCCGCCGCACTCATTGCCTTGCTCATTATTCCACATGGAGCTCCAAAAAAGGAAGCACCGCAAGACGGCTCCTACGCCAAGGTAGAGCAGGCCTTCAACAATCTCAGTGACGCTGACCGCAACTATATTGTCAGCGTCTATCAGGACGATTTATTCCTCAACCAATAATAAAAAAATGAAACATATCATCAGATTCACTTTGGCTATCCTCATGATGGCCTTGTGCAGCATTTCTGCCAATGCACAGAACAACCAACATCAGCGCATGTCACGCGAACAACTTGCAGAGGCGCAGGCCAACTATATCGCCCGCCAACTCGCCCTCGACGATGCCACGGCCGGCAAGTTTGTCAGTACCTATTGCGACTTCCTGAAAGAGTTGTGGGCACTTGGGCCACGTGTGAGGCAGGACCGGAAGGGCGGCAACACCGACAAGCAGGCCCAGCAGGCCATCACCGACCGCTTTGAGCGCAGCCAGAAGATTCTCGCCTTACGTGAGAAATACTACAAGCGCTATAGCACCTTCCTTACGCAGAAGCAAATCCAGCGCGTCTATGAACTGGAGCGTCAGATGATGAGACGACTATCACAGAAAAGCGGGAAAGGAGCGCGACGCGGACAAGGACGCAAGCAAATGAGACCGACCGGCGAGTAACATCGGGAAAGCAAAATAAAAACGGCGCTACAGATTTTGGTCCGTGGATAGCCCACACAAATCCGCTAACCAAATATCATCGTGCAACGGCACATTATTCACAATAATAGTGTAACTTTGCGCCATATTGCGCCAAAGGCGCATAAAATCAGCGCATCCTTGCATCTGCCCAAAAGCGGTTTGGAATGCCTTGACTTGAAGCTTTCTGCCGTAGAATTTTATGCGTTAGGGCGCAATTTTACGCGATAGCGATTTTCGTCACGGGCAGGCTTGCCACCTTTCTGGGAGGTCCGCTGCCCTTAGCGGACACTATAGACAGCGGACACTATACAATGCAGAGTTCACTCTCTAATTGTGACTCCATTGTCCGCTGAGGGCAGCGGACCTCCCGGACAACGGGGTAGCCGTCGAGCTTGCTCGTAAGGCTACTCCGTCACTTCAGAACCATAGCTCCGGTAGGAGCGTAAGCCTGGACA
>SFCY01000061.1 GCA_004558865.1 Bacteroidales bacterium | reverse complement strand
AACCTTTTCGATAAGCCAAATGAGCAGAGCCAAGCTTGCTTGGACTCTACCATGGCGAGAAAAGGTGGGCACTGGGCCCAACCTTTTCGATAAGCCAAATGAGCAGAGCCAAGCTTGCTTGGACGCTGTCATGGCGAGAAAAGGTGGGCACGAAGCCAATACGCCTCGACATTATTTTTAGAACCGACCTTAAAACTACTTGCTTCTGCCCTACCAGTCGTTCGGATTTACTATCCAATCATCCAGTCCACTATCCTGCCCGTCTCAGAGGAGAACGTGCAGCCTATCCTGTAGACCTTGCGGAAGTCGTGGGCGTAGGGGGCCGCATAGCCGCGCTCCTCAATCTGCGACAGGGCCTCGGCGGCGGGGCGGTCGAGCTTGAACTCGAACACATACACATAGCAGGGAGTCTCTATCACCATGTCGGCGATGCCTTCCGAGCTGGGCTTCTCATCGTAGACGATGGTACGCTGACTGGCTATTAGGCGCGTGAGCAGGAACACCACCGTGTGGAACTCCCGCTCATAGCTTCTCTTCGTGCTGTCGACACGGACATGGTAAGGGATGGAGGCCACGAAGTCGACCAGCATGTCGTGGAACTGGTCCAACTTGCCGTCCTCCAAGGCGAAAGCCGCCTCCTCCGCCCAAGAGCCCGTGCGCCCCTGTCGGTCGTTGAAGTAGCGGGAGGCCTCAAGGGTGAGGAAGCCGTTGCCCACCTCCTTGTTGGGGAAGTCGAGCTTGTAGCGGTCGCGGCGGCGGTCGTAGCCCTTGATGGTGAGATAACCGCTCTGGTAGATCATCGGGACGGGAGCCTCGACCGTGGCGCGATAGTCGACAAACTCTGCGGGCTTGTACTCGCGACCGACAATCTGGCTCAGATCCTCATGGCTGTGGGCCAAAAGACGGAGAAGATAGGAGGGAGTGCCCGTGGAGAACCAATAGTCGCTGATTTCAGAAAACTTGAAAGCGTTCAACAGCGAGAAGGGGTTGTACATATCCGTCATGACCCTACTGAAATGGTAGCCGTCGTAGGTCTCCTTCAGAAGCTGGGCCGCCTCCTCGTAGTCCATGCCGTTTTGGCGGGCAAGGTTCTCGATGGAGTCGTGGAAGTGGGCGTCGAGCTCAGACTGGGAGATGCCGCAGATGGTGTCGTACATGGGAACCATGCTGAGGTCCTGCGCGTTGTTGAAGCCCGAGAACACGCTCACCTGCGCAAACTTCGTCACGCCGGTGAGAAAGACGAAGCGCAGGTCGGCGTCGGCGGCCTTGAAGGTGGAATAGAAGGCACGCAAGGTATTCCGATTACGCTCCTCCAAGGCCCTCTCCTGACCGTCGACGGTGACCTTCAAGCCTGTGTCCATCACGTCAAGCATGGGCTTGTCATACTCATCGATGAGCACGACGCAACGGCGGCCCGTCTTCACGTGCGCCTGGTGAAGGACATAAATGAAGCGGTCGCCCAGCTCCGTCGCGAAAGGGCTCTTGCCATAGATGGACTCCCAAGAAGCGACGCTGTTCTCCAACGTCGCCATCAGGGCGTCTTCCGTCATGTAGTCCTTTCCGTTGAAGTCGATCTCAAACACGGGATAGGCAGCCCAGTCGTGTTCCAACTGCTCCATGCGAAGTCCCTTGAAGAGGTCGCGCCTTCCCTCAAAGTAATACTTGAGCGTGGAGACCAGCAGCGACTTGCCGAAGCGGCGGGGACGACTGAGAAAATAGACACCCTCGTAGTTGGCAAGTTGATAAACCAATTCGGTCTTGTCAACATAGACCATGTTACCCGTAATGATTCTGGCAAAGTCCTGTATACCGATGGGGTACTGTCTCATGTGCAATTCTTTTTCTGCAAATTTACGAAAATTATTTGAATTTGAATCATAAAGACCCAATTTTCGGGAGTCGCGATAGAAGAAGAGTCAAAACGAAAATGCCGCAGCAACCATTTCGGTCACTGCGGCACTTTGTATCGATGTCAGCTTGCGAATCACTCTTGTGGAGTGGCAAGCGGCTGGGAATCCTTTTCGGCGAAGTCGAGGATGTTCTTCTTGTTGGCCTCCATGCGCTCGTAGTCCTCCTTGGAACCCACGATGAGCTTCTGCCACTGGCGCAGACCCGTACCGGCAGGAATCAGGTGACCGCATATCACGTTCTCCTTCATGCCCTCCAGATAGTCCACCTTGCCACGGATGGCAGCCTCGTTGAGCACCTTGGTGGTCTCCTGGAACGATGCGGCACTCATGAAACTCTTCGTGCCAAGGGCTGCGCGCGTGATGCCCTGCAGCACCTGAGTGGAAGTTGCGGGAACAGCATCGCGCACCTCCACTTGCTTCAAGTCGCGACGCTTGAGGCTTGAGTTCTCATCGCGCCACTTGCGAAGCGTGATAATCTGTCCCTTGCGAAGAACATCGCTGTCTCCGGAATCGGTCACCACTTTCTTACCCCAAATGCGGTCGTTCTCCGCGGCAAAGTCGAGCTTGTCGACGAGTTCCTGCGAGAGGAACGTTGTGTCGCCCGGGTCTTCAATGCGCACCTTGCGCATCATCTGGCGGACGATGATCTCGAAGTGCTTGTCGTTGATCTTCACACCTTGCAGGCGATAGACATCCTGCACCTCATTGACGATGTACTCCTGGACGGCGGTCGGACCCTTGATGGCAAGGATGTCACTCGGGGTGATGCTACCGTCGGAGAGAGGTGTTCCGGCGCGCACGGCATCATGCTCCTGCACCAAGATCTGCTTGGACAGACTGACGAGATACTTGCGCTGGTCGCCTGTCTTGGACGTGATGACGATCTCGCGGTTGCCACGCTTCACCTTGCCCATGCTGACCTCACCATCGATTTCTGAAACAACGGCAGGATTGGACGGGTTGCGGGCCTCGAAGAGTTCCGTGACTCGGGGAAGACCACCCGTGATGTCGCCGGCTCCACCTACAGCACGCGGAATCTTCACCAACGTGGTTCCCGTGGTGATGGTCTGGCCATCCTCCACGTTGAGGTGGCCGCCCACTGGCAAGTTGTAGGTCCCCAACACTTCGTCCTTCTCGTCGAGCACGTCGACGGTAGGCACGAGGGTGCGGTCCTTTGAGTCGGTCATGATTCGCTCTGTCATGCCAGTGGTCTCATCGGTCTCTGCGCGGAAGGTCTGACCCTCAACGACATCGTTGAAACGCAGACGACCCGCATACTCGCTGACGATGACGGCATTGAAGGGATCCCACTTGGCGATGAGGTCGCCCTTCTTCACTGTGTCACCATTCTTATAATAGAGGGAAGAACCGTAAGGCACGTTGAGGTTGCTCAGCACGATGCCCGTGTTGGGATCCTCAAACTGCACCTCCGTCAGACGGCTTACCACCATGCGGCATTCCTTATCCTCATCGTCAACGAAGGGAACGGTACGGAGCTCATCAAACTTCAGCTTGGCGTCGCCCTTGGCAACGATGCTGGCGTTGGCGGCGGCATTGCCGGCCACACCTCCGGCATGGAACGTACGGAGGGTAAGCTGGGTGCCAGGCTCACCAATGGCCTGAGCGGCGATGACACCGACAGCCTCACCCAACTGCACCATGCGGGCGGTGGCGAGGTTGCGGCCGTAGCACTTGGCGCACACGCCATGCTTGCTCTCGCAGGTGAGCACCGAACGAATCTCCACCATCTCGATGGGGCTGTCCTCAATGGCCTGCGCCTTGGGCTCGGTAATCTCCTCGCCGGCTGCGACGATGAGATTGCCTGTGCGGGGATCGACAACATCATGCACAGAGACGCGGCCAAGGATGCGCTCATAGAGCGTAGCGATGACCTCATCGCCATTCTTCAGAGCACGGCACTCCAAACCACGCAGGGTGCCGCAGTCCTCCTCGGTGATGATGACATCGTGGGAGACATCCACCAGACGACGGGTAAGGTATCCGGCATCGGCTGTCTTCATGGCCGTATCGGCAAGTCCCTTGCGCGCACCGTGGGAGGCAATGAAGTACTCCAGCACCGACATGCCCTCCTTGAAGTTGGAGATGATGGGGTTCTCGATAATCTGCGCACCCTCGGCACCAGCCTTCTGAGGCTTGGCCATCAGTCCACGCATACCGGCAAGCTGCGCAATCTGGTCGGCGGAGCCACGGGCTCCGGAATCGAGCATCATATATACGGCGTTGAAGCCCTGGTCGTCTTCGGTCATGTGCTTCATCACAGCTGCCTTCAAGTCGGCATTGACGTGGGTCCAGGTGTCGATGACCTGATTGTAACGCTCCTTGTCGGTGATGAAGCCCATGTTGTAGTTGTTGGTTATCTCGTCGACTTCATCCTGACCCTTGGCCACGATGTTGCTCTTCTCGTCGGGCACAATGATGTCATTGAGGTTGAAAGAGAGACCGGCAACGTAGGACATGTGGTAGCCAAGATTCTTGATGCCGTCCAAGAATGAGCAGGCGCGAGCCATGTTCACAGCCTTGATTACCTCGGCGATGAGTCCACGCAGCGACTTCTTTGAGATGATGCCGTTGAAGAATCCAATCTCGTCGGGTATAATCTGGTTGACGACGACACGTCCAACGGTGGTCTCCACGATGTGCTTCACGGGCTGGCCGTCGACAATGTCGTCTACCAGCACCTTCACCTTGGCATGGAGGTCGCAGCGGCCCTCGTTGTTGGCGATGATGGCCTCTTCCGGTCCGTAGAAAGTAAGGCCCTCTCCCTTTGCCCCGGGGCGAACCTTGGTGATATAGTAAAGACCGAGCACCATATCCTGGGACGGCACGGTGATGGGAGCACCGTTGGCAGGGTTGAGAATGTTGTGGCTCTGGAGCATCAGAATCTGAGCCTCCAAGATGGCCTCGTTGCTCAAGGGAAGGTGGACGGCCATCTGGTCGCCATCGAAGTCGGCGTTGAATGCCGTACAAGCCAACGGGTGGAGCTGGATGGCCTTGCCCTCGATCATCTTGGGCTGGAAAGCCTGTATGCCGAGGCGGTGGAGCGTGGGAGCGCGGTTGAGAAGCACGGGATGACCCTTCATCACATTCTCAAGGATGTCCCAGATGACGGGCTCGCGGCGGTCGACAATACGCTTGGCGCTCTTCACCGTCTTCACGATGCCACGCTCTATGAGCTTGCGGATGATGAACGGCTTGTAGAGCTCTGCGGCCATCAGCTTGGGAAGACCGCACTCACCCATCTTCAGCTCAGGACCTACGACGATGACCGAACGTGCGGAATAGTCGACACGCTTTCCGAGCAGGTTCTGACGGAAACGGCCCTGCTTGCCCTTGAGGGAGTCGGAGAGCGACTTCAGCGGGCGGTTGCTCTCGCTCTTGATGGCGGACGACTTGCGGGAATTGTCGAACAGGGAGTCAACAGCCTCCTGAAGCATGCGCTTCTCGTTGCGCAGAATCACCTCGGGAGCCTTGATCTCCATGAGCCGCTTCAAGCGGTTGTTGCGGATGATGACCCTGCGGTAGAGGTCGTTGAGGTCGGAAGTGGCGAAGCGGCCACCGTCCAACGGCACCAAGGGACGAAGCTCGGGAGGAGTGACAGGGATGATCTTCATGATCATCCACTCAGGCTTGTTCTCCTTGCCGTTGCTGTTGCTGGCGCGGAATGCCTCCACCACTTGCAGACGCTTCAGGGCCTCTGTCTTGCGCTGCTGGGAGGAGTCGTTGTTGGCGCGGTCGCGGAGCTCGTAGGAGAGCGAGTCGAGGTCGAGTTGCTTGAGCAAGTCGTAGATGGCCTCTGCACCCATCTTGGCGACAAACTTGTTGGGGTCGTCGTCGGGCAGATAGTCGTTGTTCTCATCCAGCTGGTTGTCGAGCAGGTCGAAATACTCATCCTCCGAGAGCAGGTCGAGTTTGTGGGAGCCGTTCATTTCCTCACCGTTCTCGTCGGTCTTTCCTGCCAAGGGGCCGGGATTGATGACGATGTACTTCTCATAATAAATGACGGCGTCGAGCTTCTTGGTGGGAAGGCCGAGCAGATAGCCTATCTTGTTGGGCAAGGAACGGAAATACCAGATGTGGGCCACCGGCACGACAAGCTCAATGTGGCCCCCGCGCTCACGGCGCACCTTCTTCTCCGTCACCTCAACACCACACCTGTCGCAGACGATGCCCTTGTAGCGGATGCGCTTGTACTTGCCGCAGGCGCACTCATAGTCGCGTGTGGGGCCGAAGATGCGCTCGCAGAACAGACCGTCGCGCTCGGGCTTGTAGGTACGGTAGTTGATGGTTTCGGGCTTGGTAACCTCACCCCACGAATTTTCCAGAATCTCCTCGGGCGAGGCAAGACCGATGGTAATCTTCGTGAAATTGTTCTTTACTTTATTATCTCTTTTGAAAGCCATAAATTCTTATCTTAATGTGAGTTTACTCTTATTCCAACTTGATGCTCAGTCCCAGACCGCGAAGCTCATGGAGCAGCACGTTGAGCGACTCTGGAATACCGGGTGTGGGCATGGGGTCACCCTTGACGATGGCCTCGTAAGTCTTGCTGCGGCCGTTGACATCGTCACTCTTCACCGTGAGCACTTCCTGGAGCACATGGGCCGCGCCGAAGCCCTCAAGGGCCCAGACTTCCATTTCTCCGAAGCGCTGCCCGCCAAACTGCGCCTTACCGCCAAGGGGCTGCTGCGTAATCAGACTGTACGGGCCGATGGAGCGGGCATGCATCTTGTCCTCCACCATGTGGCCGAGCTTGAGGAAGTAGGTGATGCCGATAGTGGCCGGCTGGTCAAAGCGCTCGCCCGTCTCGCCGTCATAGATGTAGGTGGAGCAGAGGGGCGGAAGCCCTGCCTTGTCGGTCCACTTCTGCAGGTCGTCAAGTTTGGCACCATCGAAGATGGGCGTGGCAAACTTCACACCCAAGCGCTTGCCGGCGGCACCAAGAATGGCCTCGAAAATCTGACCGAGGTTCATGCGCGAGGGCACGCCCATCGGGTTCAGAACCAAGTCTACGGGACGGCCGTCGGCCAAGAAAGGCATGTCTTCCATGCGCACGACCTTGGAGACGATGCCCTTGTTGCCATGGCGGCCGGCCAGTTTGTCACCCACCTGGATCTTACGCTTCTTGGCCACGTAGACCTTGGCCATCTGCATGATGCCAGAGGGCAGGTCGTCGCCGATCGTGATGGCAAACTTGCGACGCGTCTGCTCAGCGTCCATCTGCTTGTACTTCTGGATGAAGTTCATAATGAGCCGCTGGATGAGGTGGTCGGTATGCTCCTCGCCTGTCCAGTTGTTGCTCTGTATGCCGTCGTATTCCAGATTGCGCAGGGCGGCCTCGGTGAATTGGCTGCCCTTGGTGATGATTTCGGCGTCGGTATAGTCCCTCACACCCTGGCAGGTCTTGCCTTCCGTAAGTTCCATGAGCTTCTCGACAAGGATGTCCTTCAGGTCGTTGACCTTTGCCTCATACTCCTCTGAAATCTTAGCGATCAGCACCTTGTCTTGTTTCTTCGACTCACGTGTCTTGATGGCGCGGGAGAAGAGCTTCTTGTCGATGATGACACCGCTGAGTGAGGGATTGGCTTTCAAAGAGGAATCCTTCACGTCGCCGGCCTTGTCGCCGAAGATGGCGCGGAGCAGCTTCTCCTCGGGTGTGGGCTCGCTCTCGCCCTTGGGAGAGATCTTGCCGATGAGGATGTCGCCCGGCTCCACACGCGCACCGACACGGATGATGCCATTGTCGTCGAGGTCCTTGGTGGCTTCCTCGCTCACGTTGGGAATGTCGGAGGTGAACTCTTCCATGCCCAACTTGGTTTCGCGCACATCGAGCGAATACTCGTCTACGTGGACAGAAGTGAGAATGTCGTCGCGCACCATGCGCTCCGAAATCACCACAGCATCCTCATAGTTGTAGCCCTTCCAAGGTATGTAGGCCACGAGCAGGTTGCGCCCAAGGGCGAGCTCGCCGTTCTCTGTGGCGTAGCCCTCTGTGAGGATGTCGCCCTTCTTCACGCGCTGTCCCTTGTCGCAGATGGGGCGCAGGTCGATGGTCATATTCTGGTTCGTACGGCGGAACTTGGGAATGCGGTACTCCTTGAGGGCCGGCTCAAAGCTCACAAACTCATCATCCTCAGTGCGGTCGTAGAGGATGCGGATGGTGGTGGCGTCGACATATTCAATCACACCGTCGGCCTCGGCGGTGATCATCGTGCGGCTGTCCTCACACACCTGACGCTCCAGTCCGGTTCCCACGATAGGAGCATCATTATGCAGCAAAGGCACTGCCTGACGCATCATGTTGCAGCCCATCAGAGCGCGATGGCCGTCGTCATGCTCCAAGAAGGGAATCAGTCCGGCCGAGACAGAGGCAATCTGCTGCGGACTCACATCCATGAGGTCCACCTGCTCGGGGGCGACAACAGGATAATCCGCATCCTGGCGGCACTTCACAACCTTGCGGATGAAATGGCCGTCAGGGGTGAGGGGCGCATTGCCCTGTGCGATGATCTTGTCCTCCTCTTCCTCTGCGGTGAGATAGATGATGTCGTCGTTGTCCATGTCTACGACGGAGTCCGTCACCTTACGGTAAGGAGTGACGATGAAGCCCAAGTCGTTGATCTTGGCATACACACAAAGAGAGGAAATCAGACCGATGTTGGGGCCTTCGGGACTCTCGATGGGGCACAGGCGGCCATAGTGGGTATAGTGTACGTCACGCACCTCGAATCCAGCACGCTCACGCGACAGACCGCCAGGGCCAAGGGCTGAGAGGCGACGCTTGTGGGTCACTTCTGCAAGAGGGTTGGTCTGGTCCATGAACTGCGACAGCGGGTTGGTGCCGAAGAACGAGTTGATGACGCTTGAGATAGTCTTGGCATTGATCAGGTCGGCCGGAGTGAACACCTCATTGTCGCGCACGTTCATACGCTCGCGGATGGTGCGGCTCATACGGGCCAGGCCTATGGCAAACTGGTTGGACAGCTGCTCGCCGACGGTGCGCACACGACGGTTCGACAGGTGGTCGATGTCATCGACCGGAGCATTGCTGTTGACCAGCTGGATAAGATATTTGATAATGGCGATAATGTCTTCTTTGGTGAGCACGCGGACATCCGTGTCGGTGTCGAGACCGAGCTTCTTGTTGATACGGTAGCGGCCCACTTCCCCAAGGTCGTAGCGCTTGTCGGAGAAGAAGAGGTTTTGGAACACCTCGCGCGCACTGGCGTCATCAGGTGCGTCAGCGTTGCGCAGCTGACGATAGATGTAGGCCACGGCCTCCTTCTCAGAGTTGCTGGGGTCCTTGGCGAGGGTGTTGAAGATGATGGCATACTTGTTGGCAGCCTCCGCGTCCTTATGGAGCAGGATGGTGCTGTTGCCGCTGTCAAGGATGTCGTTGATGTTGTCCTCGGTGATTTGGGTTTCGCGCTCAAGCACAACCTCATGGCGCTCCAGCGTCACCACCTCACCCGTATCCTCATCAGCGAAATCCTGATTCCAGCTCTTCAGCACACGGGCAGCGAGCGTTCGGCCAATGCATTCCTTCAGGTTCTTCTTGTTCACCTTCACTTCCTCTGCGAGGTCGAAAATCTGCAGGATGTCCTTGTCGCCCTCGAAGCCTATGGCGCGGAGCATGGTCGTCACGGGCAACTTCTTCTTACGGTCGATGTAGGCATACATCACGTTGTTGATGTCGGTGGCGAACTCAATCCACGAACCCTTGAAGGGGATGATGCGGGCACTGTAGAGAACAGTTCCGTTGGCGTGAACGCCCTGGCCAAAGAACACGCCGGGGGAACGGTGCAGCTGGGAAACGACGACACGCTCAGCGCCATTGATGACAAACGTGCCGTTGTCGGTCATATAGGGAATGGTGCCCAAGAAGACATCCTGCGTTTGGGTGGCGAAATCCTCGTGGTCCTCGTCTGTGCACGACAGTCTCATCTTGGCCCTCAAAGGAACACAATAGGTCAGCCCACGCTCCAGGCACTCGTCAATGGTGTAGCGCGGGGGATCAATGAAGTAGTCCAGGAACTCAAGAACGAAATTGTTGCGGGTATCGGTGATGGGGAAGTTCTCGGAGAACACCTTATACAAACCGTCATTCTTGCGTTCCTCAGGAGGTGTGTCCAACTGTAGGAAGTCGCGGAACGACTTCAACTGCACATCCAGGAAATCAGGATAAGGAACCGGATTGTGGACGCTGGCGAAATTTATGCGGTCGTTTATCTTTGTAGCCATAAAATTGAATTGTTAAATAATTGCAAGGGAGGAATCAGCCTTGCGGCGCACAGCCTGTAAGAGGCTTGGAGAGGATGGGGTGCCGTGAAAGACACGAAAAGGTTAGGACCAACCTACTTGGAAGATCCTAACCTATATTTAAAGAATTCTAAAAAGTCGGATTACTTGAGCTCAACCTTAGCGCCCTCAGCCTCGATAGCCTTCTTCAGGTTCTCAGCCTCAGCCTTGGCCATGCCCTCCTTCAGTGTGGAAGGAGCACCGTCTACGAGGTCCTTGGCATCCTTCAGACCCAGACCACAAGCCTCCTTGACGGCCTTGACCACCTTCAGCTTGTTGGGGCCAACCTCAGCCAAAACCACGTCGAACTCGGTCTTCTCCTCAGCGGCGGCAGCACCACCAGCTGCAGGACCAGCAGCCACAGCAACAGCTGCAGCGGCGGGCTCAATACCATACTCGTCCTTCAGGACTGTTGCCAACTCATTAACTTCTTTCACAGTGAGATTTACCAACTCTTCTGCAATAGCTTTTACGTCTGCCATTTTATTCTAAATATTTATTTTGTTCGTTTATAATTTGTTCTTGACCTCATGGATGCGGACAAACCACACCGTAGTTATTCAGGACGCTCGCCTAAAGTCTTGAGCACACCATGGATGGTGTTTGCGCCTGACTGCAGAGCAGAAACAACGTTCTTTGCGGGCGATTGCAGCAAGCTGACAATGTCTGCGATAACCTCGTTCTTGCTCTTGATAGCTGCCAGAGTATCCAGCTGGTCGGCACCCACGTAGATGCCTTCCTCGGCGTAAGCGCCCTTGAGGGCGGGAATGCCCTCCTTGGTATACTCCTTGAGAAGTTTAGCGGGCGTATTGGCCACCTGCGTGAACATCACGGCGGTGTTGCCCTTCAATGTGGGATACAGGGGCTCATAGTCCACGTCGCTTGCCTCGAAAGCCTTGTGCAGCAACTTGTTCTTCACAACGACCATCTTGATGTCGCTCTTGAAGCAGTTGCGGCGCAGTTTGCTTGTGGCCTCAGCGTTCATGCCCGTCACGTCGACAAGGTAGAAGTGGGGATATTCCTTGAGCTTGGCTCCCAGTTCGGAGATGATAGTATCTTTTACTTCTTTCTTCATGTTGTTTTAGTTTTTAGAGGGTGTCAACTGATTTGGGATCAATCTTAATACCCTGGCTCATGGTACTTGAAAGGAAGATACTCTTAAGATATGTACCCTTAGCTGCAGCAGGCTTGAGCTTGACAACGGTGGCGAGGAACTCGCGGGCGTTGCCGTAGATCTGCTCGGGGGTCATGGAAATCTTGCCGATGGAGGTGTGGATGATTCCAGCCTTGTCCACCTTGAAGTCAATCTTACCCTGCTTCACTTCCTTGACAGCCTTGGCTACATCCATTGTCACGGTTCCCGACTTGGGGTTAGGCATCAAGCCACGGGGACCGAGAACACGACCCAAGGGACCAACCTTGCCCATGCAGGAAGGCATTGTGATAATGACATCCACATCGGTCCAGCCGCCCTTGATCTTGTCGATGTACTCGTCAAGACCAACATAATCAGCGCCGGCAGCCTTGGCTGCCTCCTCCTGGTCGGGAGTGCAGAGGCAGAGCACGCGGGTCACCTTGCCAGTACCATTGGGCAGTGACACGACGCCACGCACCATCTGGTTGGCCTTGCGGGGATCCACGCCCAGACGCACATCAATGTCGAGAGACGCGTCAAACTTCGTCGTGGTGATTTCCTTCACCAACGAAGCGGCCTCCTTCAAAGTGTATGCCTTCCCTGCTTCAACCTTCTCAGCTACTGATTTTTGATTTTTTGTCAGTTTTGTCATTTCTTAATTGAAGTTATTTATTTGTTACCAGGGAAGTCCCCTTTAACGGTGATACCCATACTGCGAGCCGTTCCAGCGATGAGCTTCATGGCGCTCTCCACTGTGAAGCAGTTCAAATCAGCCATCTTGTCCTCAGCGATTGCCTTCACCTGGTCCCAGGTGACGCTTGCCACTTTCTGACGGTTGGGCTGGCCAGAACCGCTCTTCACCTTGGCGGCCTCTTTCAGCTGTACGGCTGCAGGAGGTGTCTTGATGACGAAGCTGAATGACTTGTCAGTATAGTAAGTGATAACGACAGGAAGAATCTTTCCGGCCTTATCCTGGGTACGGGCATTGAACTCCTTGCAGAATCCCATGATGTTGATTCCCTTGGAACCCAATGCGGGACCCACTGGAGGGGAAGGATTCGCAGCTCCGCCTTTAATCTGCAATTTGATTAATCCAGCTACTTCTTTAGCCATTTTTGTTCTTGAATTTATTGATGAAATTTATAAGACTTCGGAGTGGAAGCCTCCTCAGTCGGTAATAAGCCCAAGCCTATAGTAACAATAAGGACTTAGACTTCTCTTTGCACTTGTTCGTAAGACAGCTCCAGCGATGTGCGGCGGTCGAAGATGTTCACACCGAGCGTGAGCTTGCGCTTCTCGCGGTCCACCTTCTCGATGACTCCCGAGAACCCATTGAACGGGCCGTCGATGACCTTCACCACCTCGTCAACCTCAAAGGGAATCTCAACCGTGCTGTTCAACTCACTTGCCTCTGCTGCCCCCTTCATTCGGTCAACCTCCTTCTGGGGCACGGCCGTAGGATGGTCCATGCCACCGAGGAAACCGAGACAGTTGGGCATAAAGCGCAACAAGGAGGCCACCTCAGCTTGCGAGAGATTGGCCTCGACGAAAAGATAGCCCGGCATGGCCGTCTTCAGGCGGTCGGCACGTTTGCCGGAGGGCGTGTTCTTCACGATATGCTCCATCGGGAGAAACACCTCGCCCACAGTCTGCTCCAAGAGCGGATTGCGGACTTTCTGCGCCTCTATATATTCCTTCAGCTTGGCCTCTTTGCCACTTACAGCTTGAAGGACGTACCATCTCATCTTATCTGACTTGTTTGCCATTGTGACTTTATCAGTTAGGATA
>SFCY01000060.1 GCA_004558865.1 Bacteroidales bacterium | reverse complement strand
CAACTTGTGTGACAACTGTCACACAATAATAGAGCAGCTGACACACAACAATAGAACAGCTGACACACAACAGCGTGACGACCGTCACAGAAGATGGAAGACCCTTTTGGCTAAATTCAACCGTAAAGTTCCGCACAGCGGATATTTTCCGAGGATTCTAAGTTCTTATATAAAGGGACGGTAAATTGGGGGGATTGATGGCCACGCATTTTTGTATTCAAGAACTTATTCAATAGTGGGTACAGCAAACTGAACACCCTACCTTGTAGGTTTCTATCCCCCCAGGAACTTGAGCGGTGGTCGCGCTAATAATTGCCCCTGTTGAAGCCCTTTTTAGAATCTCATGATTGTCTTTCAGCTCCCCTTTTTTGGCTGCCATGGCTTTATTATTTGGCGGGTTGCCGGAAAATGAGTATATTTGCAAATTCAACAGGTAATCATTCATTTGTTATGGAATACGCACTCGTCACAGGCGCCTCAAGGGGCATAGGCAAGGCCATCGCCATGAGGCTGGCCAAAAGGGGACTGCCCGTCATCATCAACTACCACAGCAACGAGGACGCGGCGCGCGCCACACTCTCGGCCATAGAGGGCGAGGGCGGAAAGGCTGAGCTGCTGCCCTTCGACGTGGCCTCGCCCGAGGCCATCGAGAGAGCGCTCGCAGGGTGGAAAGACACGCACGGTGATGACTTCATCAGCGTGCTGGTGAACAACGCGGGTATACGCCGCGACAACCTCATGATATTCATGCAGGATGAGGAGTGGAGGCAGGTGACCGACACTTCGCTCAACAGCTTCTTCTTCATCACGCGCCGCCTGCTCAAGGACATGCTCACCCACCGCAAAGGGCGCATCGTGAGCCTCGCCTCGCTCTCTGGCATCAAGGGGCTTCCCGGCCAGACCAACTACTCGGCGGCCAAGGCGGCCATCATCGGAGCCACCAAGGCTCTTGCCCAGGAGGTGGCCCCGCGCCACGTCACGGTGAACGCCGTGGCTCCGGGGTTCATCGCCACCGACATGACGGCAGACCTGAAGGAGCAGGAGCTGAGGAAGATGATTCCCGCCGGACGCTTCGGCAAGCCCGAGGAGGTGGCCGCGCTCGTTGACTTCCTTGTGGGGCCGGAGGCGGAGTACATCACAGGGCAGGTGATACAAATCAACGGAGGGCTCTACACCTGATGGCCGACTCCACAGCGCCCTCCTGGCAGGGCCGCACCGACGGCACGACATGGATGCACCGCTGGCTCATCCAGTCGCTCAAGGTCCTGCCCCTGGGGTTCGTTTATCTTGGGGCGGAGCTGTTTGTCGTTCCCGTCTACATGGTGGTCGGCCGCCAAGGATTCAATGCCCAGTACCACTTCTTCCGCCGGAGGCTCGGCATGGGCCGCACCAAAGCCTTCCTGCATGTGTGGCGCAACCATTGCCTCTTCGCGCAGACCGTGCTCGACCGCTTCTATCTCTTTGCGGGCGGCAAGTTCCACGTTGACGTCACGGGCGATGAGATTTACAGCCGTCTGGCCCAAGGCGAAGAGGGATTCGTGGTGATGAGCGCCCACATTGGCTGCTACGAGGTGGCGGGTGGCATGTTCAACGCCTCCAAACCCTTCCACGCGGTGGTGTACCAGGGGGAGTCGGAGACCATACAGCAGAACCGCCGCCGCATGCTCGGCACCCACCATATCAGCATCATCCCCATGGCCAAGGATATGAGCCACGTGTTTGCCATCAACAATGCGCTGGCCAACGGCGAGGTGGTGAGCATCGCCGCCGACCGCGTGTTCGGCTCGCCTCGCACGTTGGCGTGCCGCTTCTTTGGGTCCGACGCCCGTTTCCCGTTGGGTCCCTTCGCCCTTGCCGCGCAGCGCAGTCTGCCCGTGGTCTTTGTGTCGGTGATGAAGGACAGACCCAAGCATTACCATATTTATATAGAGCGGCTCGATGAGGGCATTGATCCGTCAGAGCCCATACGCCGCCGCGCCGCGCTGTTGGCGCAACGCTATGCCACAAGCTTGGAAGCCATTGTCAGACGCTATCCCACACAATGGTACAACTACTTTGAGTTTTGGGATATGGAAAAAGGGAAACAATGAAACAGCCCTTCTAATAAAGGAGTGGCAATGACACAATTGCAGTGTCTTGTGCCTTTATAGTAAGATATGATGAACCAACAGCAGGGGCCGTGCACTATGCACGGCCCCTGCTGTTGGTTGCACGTCTTCGGTTGCATGCTTTTTGGGGATTGGGCTCCCCCTTCCTTTGGGAGTCTTTTGGTCTTTACTCCACACAGAGCTCGTCGACGAAGAGGAAAGCGGGATTGCCTTTTCCTGTGTGCCACGAGGGAATCTTGGCGCAGGGCTTCACGACCAACCTCACATAGCGGGCCTTGGTGGGCGTGAAAGTGAGCTTGTGGTGGTAGATGCCGTCGGGCGAACCGGCTTCGAGCATCGGATATTTGGCCGTGCCCACAGGCGTGAAGTGGTGTCCGTCGGTGGAGACTTCCACGTCGAACTGGGCTGCGTCGAAAATCCAGTCGCCTTTTTGCACGAAGTTGTTGAAGCTGGCCTCGGTGATGGCCTGAGTCTTCTGCAAGTCCACCACGGCATCCAAGTCGTTGCCGACGAATCCCAACCACCGGCCCGTCTTGTAGTTGTTCTTCCCTTTCAGTCCATCGATGAGCGTCTCCTTTCCGTCGAAGGTGTAGTTGGGCGCCGGCTCGTGGGCCAGCGTGATGGGATGGAGCGTGGCCTTATTGAAGGATATGTCCTCGGAGAGCGTGTCCTTATGGCCGTTGGCATGGGTCACCTCGGCGCGCAGCTGCGTGCTCTTCCTCACGTAGATGGTCTCGCCCGCGTCGACGGTGCTGAAGAACGTGCCGCTGCCAGGGTCGCTTCCGTCGCGGGTGAAGCGGATGGTCTTGTCGTCGTAAGAGGAGAGCCTTACCGCCAGACGATGGCGGCCAACGTCGGGCTTCGACTCGAGGCGGATGGCCTCGAAGCTGCGAGAGTGGTTGAATCCCAGCGAGTCGTAGAGCGAGGTCATGGGTGCCAGCCGATGGAGGAAAGCCTTGTAGTCGCGGCCCGCCGACAGGCTCCACGCCACTTCGCTCAGCGCGGCCATGCGCGGCAGGAGCATGAACTCCGCCTGCTTGAGGCTGCGGATGCGCTCCCCCCACAGGCAAGCCTGCACGCCCATGACGTAGCTGCTGTCGGCATTGCTCAGCTCATCGGGGATGGGCTGGAAGTTGTAGACACGCTCCAAGGGCAGGTAGCCGCCGGCGTGGTAGGGGTCCTCATCGCTCGAAGCGAACTCCGTCTGGCTGAGATAGCAGTCGCCGACGGGCGTCATCACCACATTGTGGTGGAGCCTTGCGGCCTTGACGCCCCCCTCGGTGCCGCGCCACGACATCACACTGGCATCCGGCGTGAGTCCGCCTTCGAGTATCTCGTCCCAGCCGATGACGTGTCGTCCATGCTGTTGCAGGAAGCGCTCGGCGTGGGCAAGGATGAACGACTGCAGCTTCTGCTCCTTGGTCGACGCGCTGTCGGTCTGCAGTCCGAGGGCCTTGATGCGCGCCTGGCATTTCGGGCAATGCTCCCACCGCGTCTTCGGGCACTCGTCGCCTCCGATATGAATGTATTCCGAGGGGAAGAGCTGTATGACCTCGCCCAATACGTCGTCGATGAACTTGAGCGTGGCGTCGTTGCCGGCGCACAGCACTTCGTCGCTCACGCCCCATTGCGTCCACACGTCGTAGGGTCCGCCCGTGCAGCCCAATTGGGGATAGGCGGCCAGTGCGGCCTGTGTGTGTCCGGGTATGTCTATCTCGGGGATGACGGTGATGTGGCGTTGGGCGGCGTAGGCCACGATGTCTCGAATCTCATCCTGTGTGTAGAATCCGCCGTGGCTCTTGCCGTCGCCAAGCGTCTCCTTGCGCCAGGCACCCACGCGGGTAAGCTCGGGGAGCGACTTGATCTCGATGCGCCAGCCTTGGTCGTCGGTCAGGTGCCAGTGGAAGCGGTTGAGGTTGTGCATGGCCATGAGGTCGATGAAACGTTTCACCTCAGCCACCGGATAGAAGTGGCGCGCCACGTCGAGGAGGGCGCCGCGATAGGCGAAGCGCGGCTCGTCCTCCACCACGGCAGTGGGAAGATAGAACTCCCTCGTCTTGCCTGGCACGAGCGACTTGCGCAAGGTTTGTATGCCGTAGAAGATGCCGGCCGGCGCGCCGCTGATCTCCACCCTGTCGGTGGCCACCGAGAGCCGGTAGCCCTCCGAGCGGTCGTTGGCTGTGGCCACGAGGTTGATGCCGCGGTCCACGGGATGGTCCGCAACGGTGAGCCTGACGCCCTTCAGCTCTTGGATGTAGGCGGCCAGGAGCTGCGCGTCGTGGAGCAGTGCCGCGCTGCTCACGCCGATGGAGGTGGAGTCGTTGACGGTGAACACATCCTTGTGGGTGTAGTCCACGTGGCGGGGCAGGGGAATGACGTTGTAGTCGACGTGGCGGCCCGCGGTCTTGCCCGAGAGCATGTTGTCCACCATGTCCTTGAAGGTCTCGAAGATGGCCTCGCCGCCCTTGGGAGAGGGAGCGTAGGGCTGCGCGCAAGCGGGCAGCAGGGCCGCGGCGAGCATCATGGTAAGAAGTGTTTTAAGTTTATTCATCTTGAAATGTTGTTTACCGAATGGAGTGTGATTTGGGGAGTGTCGCCCTTGTGGATGTCGTCGTTGGTGATGACCACGCGCCGTGTCTCGCCGGGCAGGAGGTCGAAGAAGTTGTCGGAGTAGCGGGCGCCCTGCCAGGGAGTCTCGATGAACAGGCTGCGCACGAGTTGTGGGCTTGAGACCGTCACCGTGCAGCGCCCCTCCCCACACTGGGTCCTCATCCTCACGTTGGCGGCGGGCAGGTCCTGGTCCTTGGCATAACTGAAGTAATAGACCTTTCGGGCCACGGGCCTCTTGTGGGCGTCGGCCAGCGAGAGCAGCAGGAAAGTGGTGCGGGGCTGCGAGGCCCAGTCGGCGTAGCGCTCTGTGGCGGCCACTGCCGACGTGTTGGCCGCGATGTCGCCCTCGATGGTCTTCTCCTTGATGGTCTTTCCGTTGAAGTCCATCAGCCGCAGGGTGAGCCGCGCGCCCTTGATGTCGTCCAGGCTGTCGGAGCACACCCAGAGGTTGAGGCTTTCGCCCTCGTGGACGGGGCTGATAATCACGTTGGCATAGCTTCGGCGGGCCTGGTAGTGGAGGGCTTTCCAGTTGCCATAGTAGTCGATGCCCGACCACGACACCACGGGCCAAGCGTCGTTCATCTGCCAATAGAGCGTCCCCATGCAGTAGGGGCGGTGGCGGCGGTGGGCTTCCATGCCGCGCCCGATGCAGTCGGCCTGCAGCACGCTGCTCATGTAAACAAGGTCCTCGAACTTGGACGGCACGCGATAGTACCAGCCCATGGCTTTCTTGATGAGGGCGTTGCCGATGGTGGCCTTCTGGTGGGCCGTCATCACGCTGGATTCGAGCGCATAGTCGCTGGGCTGGGCAAAGGTGCGGATGGTCTTCATCTCTGGAAACGACTGGAAGCCATACTCGCTCATAAAGCGCGGTATCTCCTCGTCGAGCGACTCGAAGCGTTTCTGGCCGTACCATGTGCCCCAGTTGTGGCTGTCGCCCACGCTCCAGCTCTGGGGTCTTCCCCAGTTGGCCTCCAATGGCGAGGAGTGCATGTAGAACCGTCCGCGGTCGTAGGAGCGCACCCATGCGGGCAGCAGCTGGCGGAACAGCTTGTCGTAGCCCCTCTCCATCTCCTGCCATTGCCCATCGGTGTACTTCTCTCTCCATCCCCAATAGCGCATGCCCTCATAGATTTCGTTGTTGCCCGCCCACAGGGCCAGCGAGGCGTGGTTGCGAAGCCGACGGATGTTGTAGGCGGCCTCTTCCCTGACGCGCCGGAAGAAGGTGGTGTCGGAGGGATAGGTGGTGCAGGCGAACATGAAATCCTGCCAGATCAGGATTCCCGCCTCGTCGGCAGCCTCATAGAACGCGTCGTCCTCGTAGATGCCGCCACCCCACACGCGCAGCAGGTTCATGTTGGCGGCCTTGGCGTCGGCGATGATTTGGCGGTAGCGGTCCCTGCCAATGCGCGGCAGCAAGGCATCGTCGGGAATGTAGTTGGCGCCCTTGGCAAACATCGGCTTCCCGTTTACCTTTATATATAGGCACTGCCCCACGCTGTCGGGCTCAGTCACGACGCGCAGCTCGCGCAGGCCTATGCGCTGACGCTTCTGCGCCACGAGGCTGTCGCCCACCCTCACGCTGGTCACCACGTCGTAGAGCACCTGAGCTCCCCATCCGTTGGGCCACCACAGTTGGGGACGGACGATTTGCGGGCGAAGCACGAAGTAGACTTTCCGCATGTCCGTTGCCTTGCTTGCCGACCGGCTTGCGACGAGCTTGCCGCCGAGATACCAGTCGGAGGTGACGGTGGCCTCCACGCGGGCGGCGGTGGGGTTGCTGAGGGTCACTGTCTGGCTCATCTTTGCCGTGTCGGCGCTGAGGCTCTCCTGCCGGATGTGGCTGTCGGCGATTCTCAGATGGTCGAACAGCACCAAGCGGGCGGGACGCCATACGCCGCTCGTGGCCAGGCGGATGCCCCAGTCCCAGCCAAAGCTGTAGGGTGCCTTACGGCTGTATACGCTCACGCGCTTCGTCGCGTGGTCGTTGTCGGCGGGATAGCTGAATCCCTGCGTGTCGGCTTGCGGCTCGCAGGTGGTGATGGGCGAGTGGAACACAATCATGAGCTGGTTGCTTCCCGGGCGCAGCAGTCGCCTCACGTCGAACTGATAGCCTACGAACATGTTGTCGGTCTTGCCCAGCAAAGCCCCATTGAGGTAGATGTCGGCGTAGGTGTCGAGTCCGTCAAGCTCCAAGGAGGCGCCGTCGCGTGCGAGTTGTCGCGCTGAGAGCTGGAACTGTGTGCGGTAGGTCCAGTCTCTTCGCTCCACCCACTGCACCTGCTTTTCGTTCTCGCCGTAGAAGGGATCGGGTATGAGTCCATGGTCGAGCAGGTCCTGGTGGACACAGCCCGGCACAGTGGCCGACAGCCATGCAGTGGAGTCCTTTTCGCGAAACTCCCATCCGCTGTCGAGATTGAGCGTGTCGGGGAGCGACGAAGCCTGTGCCGAGGGCATGGGCAGGGCCAGCATGAGGGTGACGATTGTTTTCAGCATCTTTTTTGTTTGGATTGTTTCATTGACTGATAAGCGATGGTAAAATTACTCAATAATTGCGAAAACGGCAAACAATGAATACAAAATCATATACATCCAGCCCCTTTCCATCGTTTCTTTCCCATTGCTGGCCCTGTTTGGGCCGGCGGGAATGAAACGATGGAAGACGGCATGGCCCTGCGCTCCCACGGCAGTCGGGGAGGGCGGCCTCGGCGATGGACCTCACCTGACGGAGGCTCCTATCCCAAGGCCACGTCCATGACCATCATCAGCACGAAGCCAAGGGCAAAGCCGATGGTGCTGAGGTTGGAGTGGTGGCCGCTCGAAGCCTCGGGGATGAGTTCCTCCACCACGACATACATCATGGCGCCGGCTGCAAAGGCCAGCAGGAAGGGCAGCGCGGGAGTGAGCAGCGAGGCCAAGAGGATGACGGCCACCGCGCCGATGGGCTCCACCGCGCCACTCAGGCTTCCGATGAGGAAGGCTCGCGTGCGGCTGTTGCCCGCCGCGCGCATGGGCATGGCCACGATGGCGCCCTCGGGGACGTTCTGAATGGCAATGCCGAGGGCTGTGGCCATGGCTCCGGCCGCCGTGATGCCGATGTCGCCCTGCAAGGCGCCCGCAGCCACCACGCCCACCGCCATGCCCTCGGGCAGATTGTGGATGGTGACGGCGAGAGCCAGCATGGCTGTGCGCGAGAGGCGGCTGCGCGGACCCTCTGGCTCGTCGGTGCCCACATGTAGGTGGGGCGTTATCTCATCGATGAGCAGCAGGAAGCCGATGCCGAGCAGGAAGCCCACGGCGGCGGGCAATACGCTCCACTTGCCGCTCGATGCGCCCATCTCCATCGAGGGGATGAGCAGCGACCACACCGACGCGGCCACCATGACACCCGAGGCGAAGCCCAACAGCGACTTGTTGACCCTGTCGGGCAGCTCCTTGCGCATGAAGAACACGAGCGCGGCCCCGAGAACGGTGCCGGCAAAGGGAATGAGGAGAATGGATAGCAATGTTGTCATAAGCGATAAAAAGGTTGTTCAATATCAGTTTGGGAACCCGTGCCCGCGGCTTTGTCTCTCCAAGGAGGGTGGGCCGCCATGAATGGCAGGTGGCCGCGGAGCGGGCTTCACGGCCTTGGCCGCGGCCGCGGGCCTTGGGCCGGATGGGGGCCGGGGTCAGATGTCCTTGGCCTTGTTGGCCAGATAGATGCCGGTCAGGATCAGCAGGCTTCCCGCCCAGGCCATTGAGGTCATGGGCTCGTTGAGGAACAGCGTGCTGGCTATGATGGTGGTGATGGGGTTCAGATAGACGTAGTTGCTGGTCTTGATGGCTCCCACGCGGCTGATGGCCCAGCTCCAGAGGGCGAAGCAGGCGAAGGAGGCCACAAACCCGAGGAAGAGTATGTTCATCCATATCGTGGGGCGGAGGAATCCCGAGAGGGGGAACTGCCACGGCTGGACGGCAAACATGGGGGCCATGGTGACGAGGCCGTAGAAGAACACCTTGCGCGTGATGAACACCGCACTGTAGCGGTCGGCCACAAGCTTCATCAGGATGCTGTACACGGCCCAGCTGGTGGCCGCCACCAGGGCCAGCCAGTCGCCCAGCGGATTGAGGTGAAGCACGAAATGGCCGTTGAAGATGACCAGCGCCACGCCGAGCAAAGCCAGCAGCGACCCCACCACCAGCCGCCACGAGGCCCTTACGCCGCGCAGGAAGAAGAGGGCCAGCACGACGGTGATGAGCGGGGCGGTGCAGACGATGAATGAGACGTTGTTGACATAGGTGATGCCAATGGCCTCGTTCTCGGCGAGGAAGTAGAGCGAGCCGCCCGTGAGGCCGAGCAGGCACATCAAGGCCTCGTCCTTCCAGTTGTCGGCCAAAAGCCGCCGTGGGGAGATGGTCCAGATGGCGATGTAGGCCAGCAGGAAGCGGCACACGAAGATTTCCCACGGCAGCATCCCGCCCATGAGCAGATACTTCGTGTTGACAAAGGTGCATCCCCAGCAGCACACCACCGCGATGGCCACTGCGTGGGCTGTCCAATTCTGTCGGCTGTCGATTGATTTCATACTGTCATTGTTTATTTTTTTAGAACCGACCTTGGGTCCACTGGAGCGGATGGGGCATGAGGGTCCTCATGGAGCCGCCTCACCCTCCTGCATACCCACCACAGGGCGGGGACGAGAAACAGGTCGGCGGCCAGCCAGGCCAAGGGGTCGCCATAGCACACGCCGAGAAACCCGAATGTGGGCACCACCCACAGGCTGACGCCACAACGCGCCACCATCTCCATCACGCCAGAGAGCATCGACAGGTTGCTGTAGCCCAGTCCCTGGATGGAGTAGCGGCAGATGGTGAGCACGCCCAAGGCCGCATAGAAGCAGTTGGCGATGCGCATGAGCATGGCGGCGTTGTCCACCACGGCCGTCTCGCCGCTGTCCACGAAGAGCCGCATCATGTCGTCGGCAAAGGGCCATATCACCACGACGGTCAGCACAAAGTAGGCGAGCATCATCCTCGCTGCGGCGAGGAGTCCCTGGCGGATGCGGTCGGCGCGCCGTGCGCCTATGTTCTGTCCGCAATAGGTCGCCATGGCTACACCGATGTTCTCAAACACGCAGGTGAAGAGATACTTGATGCGCATCGAGGCCGTGAACGCCGCCACGTAGATGGTGCCCAGCGCGTTGTTGGCACTCTGCAGCATGATGATGCCGATGCCCGTGATGGAGAACTGCAGCCCCATCGGCACCCCGTTGTTGAGCAGGATGGAGATGAGCTTGTTGTCGTAGCTCCGCTCCCGTCCGTGGGGGATGACCAGTCGCAGCCGCCTGCGGATGTACGCCATGCACAGCCCCATGGCTGCCGCCTGCGAGATGAGCGTGGCCACTCCGGCTCCCTCTACGCCCATGCCCGCCACGAGGATGAGTGCCACGTCGAGGATGATGTTGAGGAAGCTCGAGGCGAGCAGGAAGAGGAAGGGCTCCTTGCTGTTGCCCAACGAGCGGATGAACCCCGACAGCAGGTTGTAGCCCATCGTGAACGGTATGGCGAGAAACTGCAGGAAGAGGAACACGTAGGCGTCGTGGAAGATGTCGCGCGGCGCGTTGATGAGCAGCAGGATGCGGCCGCAGAGCATGCAGCTCACCACCGTGATCACCGCCGCCATCACCACCGCTATGCGCGTGGCGTTGCTCACATAGCAGCGCATCTTGTGGAAGTCCTTCGCCCCGAAAGCTTGGGCTATGGGGATGGCGAAGCCCGCGCACGAGCCGTTGCAGAAGCCCATGATGAGGAACATCACGCTCGACGACGCGCCCACCGCCGCCAGCGCACCCACGCCTATCCAACGGCCCACGATGGCGGCGTCGATGATGAGGTACATCTGCTGCAATATGTAGCCGAGTATTAAAGGTACGGCAAACCTGAAGATGCCGCGGGCGGGCGACCCCACGGTCATGTCGTTGATGTCAGACAATGTTGTGTTATCCTGCGGCCGTACTTTATTTATTCATGGCAGCCCTGATTTCCTCCAGCCTCCTCACGCGCTCCACGGAGTAGGTCTGCTCATGATCCTGCAGCCAGTCGTACATCGTGTAGGCCTTTTGCAGGAGCATAGAGCGCAGCGGCTCGGTCTCCATTTGGGCGTCGTAATAGTAGAGCTCGGCCAGCATCTGTATCTTCATCGCCCTGCGCGCGGCTTCCTCGCCCGCCAGCGACTGGAACACATCCTCCACCGAGGCCAGGTGATAGAAGTCGTGGGGTCCCACATATTGGTCGTAGAGTTTCTCCAGTGTCTCGCGCCTGCTCTCGATCTCCTTCTTCTCCAGCATCCGCTGCAGGGCTGCCAGGAACTCTTGGATGAGGCGCATGATATAATCCCGTTGTAGCATATCGTTGATTTTATGGCCACGCCCCCTTGGAGGTTCAGCGTCCTCGCTGAACAGGGTTCGTAGCATATCGTTGATTTTAGGCCACGCCCCCTTGGGAGGTTCAGCGTCCTCGCTGAACAGGGTTCGTAGCATCGTTGGTTATATGGCCACGCCCCCACGCAGGGGGGCGCGCACTCGGTCAGTATTCTTTCCTGTCGCCCTTTTCCCTCCACATCCTGAAGGCCGCGAGCGACTCTTGCGGCAACAGCGCCGCCATCATCATGCTGCGCTTCTCGGGCGCAAGTGCGAGCTCGCGGTAGATGAAGTCGTCGTCGAACCCAGCGTTGGCGGCGTCCTTGCGGTCGCAGCCGTAGTAGACGCGGTCGAGCCTGGCCCAATAGATGGCTCCAAGACACATCGGGCAGGGCTCGCACGAGGTGTAGATCTCGCAGCCGCTCAGGTTGAAGGAGCCCAAGCGGCGGGCGGCATGGCGTATGGCGCACACCTCGGCGTGGGCCGTGGGGTCGTTGTCGAGGGTGACGCGGTTGTTGCCCTCGGCTATCACCTCGCCGTCCTTCACGACGACCGCCCCAAACGGGCCGCCACCCTGGCGCACGCTCTCCACGCCCAACTCTATGGCACGGCGCATGAAATCTTCTTTGTTCATCATAGATACACGCTTTTCGGGAGCCCTCCCCCTGCGCCGCAAGGGCCAAAAGGCCGCCGGGGCAGCCGTCGTGCCGACGCAGCCCCATGGGGCGGCGGTGGGGCTGCAGAGGGGGTAGCTCACCAGTTTGTCATGCAAAGATACAAATATTATTCTATAATTTTATATCTTTGCGCAAAAATAAGAAGAAGATGGAAACGATAACATTTGGCTTTGCCGAGTCGCCCCTCGGCACCATCCTTGTGGCGCGCAACTCCCAAGGCGTCTGCGACCTGCAGTTCTTGGGCTTTGACCGCCATCGCGTCATCCACGAGCTGGGCGCCCGCTGGGGAGTCTACACTCCCACCTCGCAGAGCGACGCTATGGCGCGGCAGGTGGAGCGTCTGATATTCGCGTCGCCGGCTCCCTTCGCCTCCTCGCCCCTGTGGGAGGAGATACCGCTCTGCCCCAAGGGTACGGAGTTTCAGCAGCAGGTGTGGAGGGAGCTGCGCCGCATTCCCTACGCCACCACGGTGAGCTACCAGCAGGTGGCCGACCGGCTGGGCCTCCCCACGGAGGTGGACGCGGTGACGGAGGCCATTGACGGGAACCCCATAGCCATACTCATTCCCAGCCATCGCGTGACACGTGGCGACGGAACGCCGGGCGGCTACCACTGGGGCGCGCGCCTGCAGCGGCAGCTCATCGATTGGGAGGCACGTCACGGAAAGCCGTGAAAGCGGGCTTTTGGGCCGTCGCTTGAGGCGCAATTCGTCCGCTTTTTGGACATCCACAGACTCCCAATTGGCCAATAAAGGATATTTAGAACATAAATATGGATAATTTTATCTATATTTTTCTAAAAAAATAATGTCCTGTAAGCGGAAAAGGCCTAACTTTGCACCGTGTAAACAAAACCAATACAGTTTAATCATTAAAAGATTACAGTTATGATGAAGAAAATTCTTTTCGCAGCAGTATTGATGCTGAGCTCAGTTGCAGCTTTCGCACAGCACTCTGTAGGCTCCTTCACACTTCAGCCCAAGGTGGGTATGAACATCGCCAACATGACCGACATGAACAGCAGCGATCCCCGCATCGGCTTCGTAGGCGGCGTTGAGGGCGAGTATCAGGTGAGCGACATCTTCAGCCTCTCTGCCGGCGTGCTCTACTCCATGCAGGGCTGCAAGCTCAGCAAATCGGCAAGCATCGCCGGCACCAAGCTGGGCGGCGACTTGACCTTCAAGACCGACTACATCAACATCCCCATCATGGCCAACGTGTATGTGGTCAAGGGTCTGGCCGTGAAGTTGGGCGTGCAGCCCGGCTTCAAAGTGAACGCCAAGGCCGATGGGAATGTTTACGCAGCTGGTCTGGGTGGCAACAAGACTGTCGACTTGGCCGACAATGTGAAGTCGTTCGATTTCTCCATCCCCGTAGGTCTGAGCTATGAATATGCCAACGTCGTTCTCGACGCCCGCTACAACTGGGGTCTGACCAAGATGGACGACGCTGGCGACAACAGCCCCAAGAACAGCGTGTTCCAGATTACGCTCGGCTACAAGTTCGACCTCTAATCGGCCAGGGAGTGTAGCGGGCTACACGACCGATGAGACTTGACGTTTTGAGGCCGATAGATGCAGAAGACGACCGAAACAACATGTATCCGTATCGTCTAATTTCCTAAACCTAATTTTTAGAACCGGCCTTAATACAAAGGCGCCATCCGCTCCCCGTGAGTGGATGGCGCCTTTTCTTGCTCCGCCGTCCACGCCCCGCCATCTGTCGTGGGCGGCTTGGGCTGTGGGCTCAAGACTCCAGTTTCCGCAACCGGGCGCAGATAGAACTGTCGAAGCAGTGCGGCTGTTTCTCCTGTTGTCGTATCTTCCCAGCCTCTGAAGTCACCGGCTATGTATCTCCCGAGGAGCCCACGGCCATTTGCCCTTACTGCCACATCGACTCCGTCATCGGCGATGCCTCCGGCTATCCCGTCACTGAGGAATTTATGAAGGAGATGAACAAGCGGTGGTTCTGAAGATTGTGATATACAAATTTTCAAAGAAACTTGCATAAGTTATTTGAAAGCATTATATTTGCAGCATTGATATATGACATTTCTTATTAGACAAGGAGGTACGGCATGAATGTAGCAGCAATGAACAATCTATGGGATTACCTTTCAGGGTTATCCTTAACAGCAAAGAACAAGCAGTGGCTCTCTGACAAATTACTTGAGTCCACAAAACAGGAAAAAGATTCTTCTAAAGCAGAAGACGCTCTTCGCCAACTGGATGGTTGTTGGGCTTGCGAAGATATAGATGATGCATTAGAGCAGGATGTATTAAGTATCAGAAATCAGAAAGCAAGAGCGGTGGAATCAATGGATGATTAACGATGGAGAGATACTTGGTGATACCAATATATGGATACACTTTTTCAAAGGAAAGTATGGCGTTCGAGATAAGATCCAGAATGTCAATACTGAGCAATTGTGTGTGTCTGAGATTTCTATCGCTGAATTGACCTATGGAGCGTACCATAGTAGTAACAGGCAAAAGCATTTACAAGAAATTCATTTGGTACGGGACAATTTTTGTCTTTATCCGATCTCTGAATGCATTGATGATTACGCTGTATTGAGAGACGAGCTGTCCCGACAAGGACTTACCGTATAAAATTTTGATTTACTGATTGCTGCTACCGCTATTCATTATCATTTGATCTTAGTGACAGAAAATGTAAAGCATTTCAAGAATATTCCTGGATTGAAAATTGAGAATTGGGCAAACAGAGAAATCTAATTAACGGTACAGCGGATATTTTCCGTGGAATCATGGTAAGTTTATATGTAAAGGGGAAGGAAAATGGTCATGTCCAGGCTTACGCTCCTACCGGAGCTATGGTTCTG
>SFCY01000059.1 GCA_004558865.1 Bacteroidales bacterium | reverse complement strand
TCGGGATTCAAAACGTAAGTTGAAGAGGGAGTGTAGCGGGCTACACGACCGATGAGACTTGACGTTTTGAGACCGATAGATGCAGAAGACGACCGAAACAACAACTGCACTTTATCGATTATTCTATCAGCCTAATTTATAGAACCAGCCTATAATAATTTACCGATTCATGCGTTTTATCAAAGTATCATCTTGCATCAGACTGAAAATGATTGAATATATCAAAGGGGAGTTGGCCGAGCTCACGCCAGCCTTGGCCGTGGTGGAGGCTGCGGGAGTGGGCTACGCGCTCAACATTTCGCTCAACACCTATAGTTCCATCCAAGGAAAGAAAGAAGTCAGGCTCTATGTGCACGAGGCCCTCGTGACCGGCGGCCGCGACGACAGCTTCACGCTCTATGGCTTTGCCACGAAGAAGGAGCGCGAGCTGTATCGGCTGCTCATCACCGTGTCGGGAGTGGGGGCCAACACGGCGCGCATGATCCTCTCGTCGCTTTCGGCCGCCGAGTTGGGCAACGCCATAGCCTCGGGCAACGACAGGCTGCTCAAGTCGGTGAAGGGCATCGGGCTGAAGACCGCCCAGCGCATCATCGTAGACCTAAAGGACAAGGTGCTGTCGTTGGGCATCACCCAGGAGGTGGAAGCTGGTGGCGGAGCCGCGGCCACAGTGGACTCTCCCGTGAAGGAGGAGGCCGTGAGCGCCCTTGTGATGCTTGGCTTCTCGCCGGCTCCCAGCGCCAAGGTGGTGGACCAGGTGATGAAGGACAATCCGGGCATCGAGGTGCAGCAAGTGGTGAAACTGGCTTTGAAAATGATTAAATAGCGATTTTCCATCAACGGGAGGCGTGTTGACTGGGCACTCTTAACGCAAATGCCCATGCCGCCCGCCACCATTGGTTTCCGTGAATGAAAAGCAGGTTGTTCCATAGAAAGTTTATGGTTGTGCTGGCCGTCTTGGTGGCCAGCTATGCCCTTGCCGTGCCTTTCCTGCAGGACGACCTCACGCGACGGTCGCAGCGGACGCAGCAGCAACAGGGCAACAACGGGCTGACCCCGCAGGCCAACCACCCCAACCGGCAGGACGACAAGCAGAAGAACGCGGGGCAGCAGGACAACAAGCCTAAGAAGCCGGTCATGGAGGTGAAGGCGCAGGCCGTGTCGGCCGACGAGGAGGAGATTCCCGACTCGCTGCTCCATCCCCGCTGGCAGATCCAGCGCACCACTCCTGTCACCTACGACGACCTGGACCAGAACCCGGCCGACTTGAAGCGCCCCGACAACTTGAAGCAGGACGTGGTGTACAACGACACGCTCGACCGATACATCATCGGCTCAAAAATCAGCGACACCTACATCAACGCCCCCATCATGATGACTCCCGAGGAGTATCGCAAATGGGTGGAGCAAAGGTCGATGCAGCAGTTCTTCAGAGACAAGAATTCTGAAATCTACAAAGCCAAGGGAAAGGAGAAGTTCGACTTCACCGACATGCACTTCGACTTGGGGCCGGCGGAGAAAATCTTCGGCCCCGGCGGCGTGCGCATCAAGACGCAGGGAACAGCCGAGCTGAAGTTTGGCGCCACATTCAAGAACATCGACAACCCGTCGCTCCCCATCCGCAACCGCAAGACCACGACGATGGACTTCGACGAGAAGATCAATCTGAACATGAACGGCAAGGTGGGCGACAAGGTGAACCTCAACCTGAACTACAACACCGACGCCACCTTCGACTATGACGCCCAGAACCTGAAACTGAAATACGACGGCAAGGAAGACGAGATCATCAAGCTCGTGGAGGCCGGCAACATCTCTTTCCCCAGCAACTCCAGCCTGGTGAAGGGAGCCAGCTCGCTCTTCGGCTTGAGAACCGACATGCAGTTTGGCAAGCTGAAGCTGCAGACGGTCTTCTCCCAGAAGAAGTCGTCCACGAAGACTGTGTCGAGCAAAGGCGGCGTGCAGCTCACGCCGTTTGAGATAGACGTGGCCAACTATGAGGAGAACCGCCACTTCTTCCTCTCCCAGTATTTCCGCGACCATTACGCACAGGGCATGAGCTCCCTGCCCAATCTGACCACGGGCGTGAACATCAACCGCGTGGAAGTGTGGGTGACCAACAAGTCGGGAACGACATCCAACACCCGCAACATCGTGGCCCTGACCGACTTGGCCGAGAACGCCAAGGTGAGCAACCCGCGCTGGGGCGTGACGGGGCAGCCCGTGCCTTCCAACAATGCCAACAGCGAATACGCCGAGATGGTGGGCAGCTACGTCGCAGCCCGCGACATCGACCAAGCCACGTCGACCCTCGACGGGGCGGGACTCGTGGGCGGCACCGACTATGAGAAGATAGAGAAGGCGCGCCTGCTCAACTCTTCGGAATATACCGTCAACACGGCGCTGGGCTACATCTCGCTCAACTCCACCCTGCAGACCGACCAGGTGCTGGCCGTGGCCTACGAGTACACCTACGGCGGAATGACCTATCAGGTGGGAGAGTTTGCCTCTGACGTGACCGACGTCAACCAGACGCTCTTCGTGAAATCGCTCAAGAACACCAGCAACACGCCGCAGCAAGGCAACTGGGGACTGATGATGAAGAACGTCTACAACCTTGGAAGCAGTTCCATGGAGAAGGACAAGTTCCGCCTGGATGTGAAATACCAAAGCGACACGGCCGGTGTATACATTTCTTATATACCCGAGCCGCAGGTGAAGAGCCAGACCATCATCAAGCTTTTGGGAGCCGACCGGCTCGACAACAACAACAAGGTGCACTCCAACGGCTACTTCGACTATGTGGAGGGCTACACCGTGAGCAAGGGACGCGTGTTCTTCCCCGAGCCGGAGCCTTTCGGACGATATATGTACGACTACCTGGTGAGCAAGGGAGTGAGTGCGGCCAACGCGCAGAAATACGCCTTCACGGAGCTCTACGACTCTATCAAGACCGTGGCCAAGCAGATAGCCGAGAAGAACAAGTATATGCTCGTGGGCCAATTCCGCGGCACGGCGGCCAATGTCATCTCGCTTGGAGCCTACAATGTCCCACAGGGCTCCGTGGTGGTGACGGCGGGTGGCTTGACGCTGACCGAAGGCAGCGACTACAGCGTGGACTACAGCGGTGGTACGGTGACCATACTCAATCAGAGCATCATCGACGCCGGCACCAATGTGAGCGTGTCGTTGGAGAGCAACACCGACTATGGGCAGGAGCGGAAAACCATGTTCGGATTCAACTGGGAGTACGACTTCACCAAGAACTTCCAGATGAGCGGTACGCTGCTCCACCTCTCGGAGCAGGCCCTGACCTCAAAGGTGAACATGGGCTCGGAACCGCTCAACAACACCATCTGGGGCCTCAACCTCAACTGGAAGAAGGAAAGCCAGTGGCTCACCAATGTGCTCGACAAGCTGCCCTTCCTCCACCTCACGCAGCCCTCGCAGATCTCGTTCACGGGAGAGTTTGCCCAGCTCATAGCCGGACAGAGCAGCGGCACGCAGGACAACGCCTCCTATATAGACGACTTTGAGAACTCCACCAACAAAATCAGCATCCTCACGCCAACGTCGTGGATGCTGTCGAGTGTGCCTACGATGTTCCCCGAATACAGCGACAAGACCACGCTGCGCTCGGGCTACAACCGATCGCTCCTCTCATGGTATACCATCGACCCCCTTTTCACGCGCCGCTCCTCGTCGCTCACTCCCGGGCATATCCGCAGCGACTTGGAACAGCTGTCCAACTACTATGTGCGCGAGGTCTATGTCAACGAGCTCTATCCCAACCGCAACCAGAGCAGCTACAACGGAGCCACAGCCACCATCTCCACGCTCAACCTGACGTATTACCCCAACGAGCGCGGCCCCTACAACTTCAACCCCGACCTCAACAGCGACGGCACGCTCAACAACCCGCGGAACCACTGGGGCGGCATGATGCGAAAGATCGACAACAGCGACTTCGAGGAGAACAACATCGAGTATATCGAGTTCTGGATGCTCGACCCCTTCATCTACACCCGTGAGCAGGGCGTGGCTTCCGACTATGGCGGCGACCTCTATTTCAACCTCGGCGAGGTGTCGGAGGATGTCCTCCGCGACGGCAAGAAGTTCTATGAGAGCGGCATGCCTGTCGACGGCTCCACCAACTGGACGGAGACACAGTGGGGACGCATACCCAACCAGCCCACGGTGACCTACGCCTTTGCGACGACAAAGGGCAGTCGTGCCTTGCAGGACGTGGGACTCAACGGACTCAACGACGAGGAGGAGCTGGCCTTCGCCCCTTACCAGACTTACCTCAACGAGGTGAAGTCGAAGGTGAATGCGCAGGTGTGGGACAGCATCCAGGCCGACCCCGCCGGCGACGACTACCATTATTTCCGCGGAACGGACTACGACCAGATGCAGGCCTCCATCATCCGCCGCTACAAGTACATCAACAATCCGCAAGGCAACTCCCCCGACAACGACAGCCGCACGGAGAGCTACGACACGTCGTACAAGACCACGCCCGACGTGGAGGACATCAACCAGGACTACACGCTCAACGAATACGAGAAATACTATCAGTATCACGTCTCCATCCGCCCCGAGGACCTCGTGGTGGGACAGAACTACATCGTCGACAAGCGCGAGACCTCGCCCGGACTGCGCAAGGGTGGTCGGGGAAGGGCCGACTGGTATCTCTTCCGTATTCCGCTCGACGAGTTCCAGCAAAAGGTGGGCAGCATCAGCGACTTCTCCAGCATCCGCTTCGTCCGTATCTTCGTCACCGGCTTTGCCCATCCCATCACGCTCCGCTTTGGCTCGCTCGACCTCGTGAGGGGCGAGTGGCGCACCTACGACCAGAATCTTACGCCGAGCGCCGCAACGGGCTCGATGACCACCGCTTCGGTCAACATTGAGGAGAACAACGACAAGACCCCCGTCAACTACGTGCTGCCGCCCGGCATCTCGCGTGTGCAGGACCCCACGCAGCCGCAGCTGGTGGAGAACAACGAGCAGTCGCTCTCGATGACGGTCAACAACCTGAGCACCAACGAGTCGAAGTGTGTCTACAAGAACACCACCCTCGACCTGCGCCAGTACAAGCAGCTGCAGATGTTCATCCATGCCAATGCCTTCGAGCAGAACACCACCAACCTGCAGGACAACCAGCTGGCCGCCTTCATCCGTTTAGGCTCTGACTACAAGAACAACTACTATGAGTATGAGATTCCGCTGAAACTCACTGCGCCCAAGAGCGACTACAACAAGTACAGCGCCACCGACCGCCAGCTTGTGTGGCCCGAGGAGAATATGCTCAACATTCCGTTGGAAGCCCTCACCACCTTGAAGCGCGAGCGCAACAAGGCCCGCTCCAACGGGCAGGCCTCCTACACGCGTGCCTATTCGGCCTACGACAGCAGCCATCCCAACAACAAGATGACGGTGATGGGCAACCCGTCGCTGGGCGAGGTGAAGACCATCATCATCGGTGTGCGCAACCTCTCGGGCGACCAGAAGAGTGGCGAGATATGGTTCAACGAACTCCGTCTGCGCGAATACACCAACGACGGTGGCTGGGCCGCCCAAGGCAACTTGAACATCCAGCTCTCCGACTTCGGCACGCTCAACCTGCAGGGCCGCTACAGCACGGCGGGATTCGGCGGACTGGAGGAAGGAGTGCAGCAGCGCTCCACCGACGACGACGGCACCTACACCTTCACCACCAACCTGGAGTTGGGCAAGTTCTTCCCCGACAAGGCCAAGGTGACGATTCCCATCTACTACAGCGTGAGCAAGGAGCGCATCAAGCCCAAGTACAACCCGCTCGACACAGACTTGAAGCTCAGTGACGCCCTCGACGCCGCCACCGGCAGGGAGCGCGACTCCATCGAGAGCATCGCCGTGACGAAGACCGTCAACACCAACTTCGCCATCTCCAACGCCCGCATCGGAATTGCCACCAAGCGACACCCCATGCCCTACGACCCGGCCAACTTCAGCTTCTCCTACAGCCACTCCCACCGACACACGCAGGGAGAGACCACCGTGTATGAGAACGAGGACGCATGGCGGGGAGCCATGGACTACAACTGGTCGCCGGTGTTCAAGGCTTGGGAGCCGTTCAAGAAGATCAAGTCAAAATCCAAGTACTGGGACATCTTCAAGCGATTTGGCCTCAACTGGCTGCCGCAGAGCGTTGGCTTCAACACCGAAATCACCCGCAACTACTACGAGCTGCAGGAACGCGACATGGAGGCCACGGAGAACAGCCAGCTGCCGCTCACCTTCAGCGAGCAGTTCCTCTGGAACCGGGAGTTCCAATTGCGGTGGGACTTCACCAAGAACCTGCACATGAACTTCCAGAGTGCCACCAATGCGGAGGTGGAAGAACCCTACACGCCCATCAACAAGGACTTGTATCCCGACCATTACGAGGCATGGAAGGACTCGGTGAAGCAGAGCCTGCGCCATTTCGGCACGCCTCTGAGCTACAACCAGAGCTTCCAGGCCAGCTACCAGCTGCCGCTCAACCTTGTGCCCATTTTCGACTGGATCAACAGCAACGCCTCCTACAACGCCACCTATAGCTGGCAGCGAGGCACCCTGCTCAACGACAGTGTCGACCTGGGCAACACCATTGTCAACAACCGCACTTTCACCATCGACGGCTCCTTCAATTTGGTGAAGCTCTACAACCACGTGCCTTTCCTCAAGAAGGCCAACGAGCGCTTCGACCGTGACAACCGACGCAGCGTGACCCGCAACGCCATCAGCCAGAAGAAACAGATGATTCGTGGAGACCGTGCCGACAAGCAGTCCAAGCAAGACCAGAAGGCCGAGGAGCAGAAGAGCAACCTGCCGAAGAACAAGAATACCTTCGAGAAGGAAATCACGCTGATGCCCGACACCACCATCACGGTGAAGCACAACAAGAAGTCGCGTCGCCTCGTCGTGTTGGCCAAGACCGCCGACGGAAAGCCCTTCAAGCTGCGCTACCGCCGAAAGGACGACAACACGCTCGTCATCACCAACAAGGTGGACTCGGCCATGAAGCTCAAGCTCAGCGTCACGGCCAAGCCGCCACTCGACGATGAGCGGTGGTACAGGATAGCCCAGTCGGCCGCCCGCGTGATGATGATGGTGCGCAACGTCAGCCTGAGCTACACCAACCGCTACTCGATGTCGCTGCCGGGCTTCACGCCCAGTGTGGGCGACGCCTTTGGCCAGAGCCGCACCACGGGCGTGCTGTCGCCTGGACTTGACTTCGCCTTCGGACTGGTTGGCGACGGCTACATCGACAAGGCAAGGCAGAAAGGCTGGCTGCTCACCAACGACTCCGTCGCCACTCCCGCCACGACCAACAAGAGCGAGGACCTGCAGGTGCGCATGACCTTGGAGCCTGTCAAGAACTTCAAGATTGACCTCACCGCCAGCCGCAGCACCACCCGTGGGCGCAGCATACAATATATGTATGTGGGCAATCCCACAACCGAAAGCGGCTCGTTCAATATGACCACCATATCCTTGAAGAGTGCCTTCGATGGGATAGGCGACGCCAAGAACGGCTATCAAAGCACCTCGTTCTCCAAGTTCTGCAACTCGCTTGAAGGCTTCCGCCAGCGTGTGGAGGCCAGGTACGCGGGCTCCGTCTATCCCCTTGGCTCCACATTGGCCGGCAAGACCTTCGACGCGGCCAACGGCGGCGTGGACAAGTACAGCGCCGACGTGATGGTGCCGGCTTTCCTCTCGGCCTACACCTCGTCGGGAGGTGGCAAGCTCGACATCTTCCCCTCGCTCTCGCGCATGCTGCCCAACTGGAGCATCCGCTACAGCGGCCTGGGCAAGTTGCCCTTCCTGCGCGATGTGTTCAAGAGCGTCAACATCAACCACGCCTACCGCAGCATCTTCGCCGTTGGCTCCTACAGCAGCTACAGCACCTATATGGAGTATATGAACGGCTTGGGCTTCATCATCAACGCCACAACGGGCAATCCGGTGCCGAGCAGCATGTACAATGTGTCTACCGTGAGCCTCAATGAGTCGTTCTCGCCTCTGTTGGGTGTAGACGTCACGCTGCAAAACAACCTCACGGCCAAGCTTGAGTATCGCTCCACGAGGGTGCTCTCGCTCTCCATGACGAGCATCCAGCTCAATGAGGCCACAAGCCACGACTGGGTTCTCGGCGCCGGCTACAAGTTGAGCAACTTCAATCTCTTCGGTGGCGGTGGCAACCATCGTAAGGTGAAGTCGAAGAAGAAAGGCGACGACGACAACAAGAACAACTCCAGCTCTTCGCAGTCGGGTCGCAACGGCAAGGGCATGGGCCATGAACTCAACCTGCGCCTCGACCTGAGCTACCGCAAGCAGGCCAACATCTCGCGCGACATTGCCACCCAGACCAGTACGGCCAGCTCGGGCAACACCGCCTTCAAGCTCAGCTTCACCGCCGACTACATGCTCTCGCGAATGCTGACCATGAGCTTCTACTACGACATGCAGACCAACACGCCGTTGCTTTCGAGCAGCAGCTACCCCACCACCACCCACGACTTCGGTCTGAACATGAAGTTCTCGCTCACCCACTGACCCCCATGAGGGTTCATGGCCGACAGCCACCGTGGGGTCCATGGAATCCATGGACCCCACGGTGGCTTTTGTTTAAGCTGCCGGACTTGCACAATCGAATGCTTTTGTGCAAAGCAGACTGCACAAAATGCTTTTTTAAGTGCAATTATTTGTGTAGCAATTAAAAAGTTAGTAATTTTGCACCGATTTTGTAAGGATTGGATAATAAATCAAAATACTAATTATGAGTTTGAAAATTGTTGTACTTGCCAAGCAGGTACCCGACACCCGCAACGTGGGCAAGGATGCAATGACAGCAGAAGGCACGGTCAACCGCGCCGCGCTGCCCGCCATCTTCAACCCCGAAGATTTGAATGCCTTGGAGCAGGCTTTGCGGCTCAAGGAGCAGAACCCCGGCAGCACCGTTGGCGTGCTCACGATGGGTCCTCCCCGCGCTGGTGAGATCATCCGTCAGGGGCTCTACCGTGGAGCCGACACCGGATGGCTGCTCACCGACCGCCTCTTCGCTGGTGCCGACACCTTGGCCACTTCCTATGCCCTCGCCACTGCCATCAAGAAGATTGGCGATGTGGACATCGTCATCGGCGGTCGTCAGGCCATTGATGGAGATACCGCACAGGTGGGCCCGCAGGTCGCTCAGAAGTTGGGCCTCAACCAGGTGACATACGCTGAGGAGATCCTCAAGATAGAAAATGGCGTGGCCACCATCCGCCGCCATATCGACGGAGGTGTGGAGACCGTGGAGGCTCCCCTGCCTGTGGTGATTACGGTCAACGGAAGCGCCGCCCCCTGCCGTCCGTGCAACGCCAAACTCGTGATGAAATACAAATACGCCACCTGCCCCATGGAGCGCAAGGGCGACGAGCCTTGGACGAAGCTCTATGAGGAGCGTCCCTATCTCACACTCAACCAGTGGAGCGTGGCCGATGTCGACGGCGACCCCGAGCAGTGTGGACTCTCCGGCTCGCCCACCAAGGTGAAGGCCGTGCAGAACATCGTCTTCCAGGCCAAGGAGAGCAAGACGCTCACCAGCTCCGACGCTGACGTGGAGGCTCTTGTCACGGAACTCCTCGACGAGAAGATCATCGGCTGATTCCCATCGCCGCCATCCAACCCTCCCGCACAGCGAGGGCTTACCATTATATAATAATCATAGGAGATGCCAGCCTGGTTGGGCTGCGTTGGCAAGGTGAGGGCGAGCGAGGCCGTTTCCCCAAACTCCTTCTCCATTCTTCCAATGGGTCGGCAAGCGGATCTCCTAACAACAAGAAATATGAACAACGTATTTGTATATTGTGAAATAGAAGGCACCACCGTGCAGGAAGTCTCCCAGGAGCTTCTGACCAAAGGCCGCAAGTTGGCCAACAAGCTCGGCGTGGACCTTGAGGCCGTTGTTGCCGGAACAGGCATCAAAGGCAAAGTTGAAGACCAGATTCTTCCCTACGGCGTAGACAAGCTCTATGTCTTCGACGCAGAGGGACTCTTCCCCTATACCTCGGCTCCCCACACCGACATCCTCGTCAATCTCTTCAAGGAGGAGAAGCCGCAGATAGCCCTGATGGGCGCCACCGTCATCGGCCGAGACTTGGGTCCCCGTGTGAGCTCTTCTCTTACGAGTGGCCTGACCGCCGACTGCACGCAGTTGGAAATAGGCGACTACGACGACAAGAAGACGGGCAAGCACTATGAGAACCTGCTCTATCAGATTCGTCCCGCCTTTGGTGGCAACATCGTAGCCACCATCGTCAACCCCGACCATCGTCCCCAGATGGCCACTGTCCGCTCGGGCGTGATGCAGAAGGCCCTGTATGAGGGCAAGGCCAAGGGCGAAGTGGTGTATCCCGATGTGGCCAAGTATGTGCCCGAGGTGGACTACGTGGTGAAGGTCATCGACCGCCACGTGGAGGCAGCCAAGAACAACCTCAAGGGTGCGCCCATCGTAGTGGCCGGAGGCTACGGCATGGGATCTAAGGAAGGATTCGACATGCTGTTCAAGTTGGCCAAGGAGCTCCACGGCGAGGTGGGTGCCAGCCGTGCAGCCGTCGACGCCGGGTGGGTGGACCACGACCGGCAGATTGGCCAGACGGGTGTCACCGTCCATCCCAAGGTTTACATCGCCTGCGGCATCAGTGGCCAGATTCAGCACATCGCTGGCATGCAGGATGCGGGCATCATCATCTCGGTCAACAGCGATCCCGAAGCCCCCATCAACAAGATTGCCGACTACGTCATCAACGGTACGGTGGAGGATGTGGTGCCGAAGCTGATCAAATATTATAGAAAGAACAGTAAATAAACACAGGGACCGTTGGGGAGTGGAGGCTGCCAGAGTGGCTTTTCCCGCTTTCGCTCATTCGATTCCCCAACACCTTACAAACAACGAACACGAAATGGCAAATTATTATACCGACCATCCGGAGATTGGATTCTATCTCAATCATCCGTTGATGAAGCGAATCGTAGATTTGAAAGAAAAGGACTACGCCGACGCCAAGGAATTTCCCGAAGCTCCCGTCAACTTCGAGGACGCCATCGAGAACTACAAGCGTATGCTTGAGATCACGGGCGATGTGGCCGCCAACGTCATTGAGCCCAACTCGGAGAGCGTCGACCTTGAGGGGCCGCATCTTGAGGATGGACGCATGAAGTATGCCTCCAAGACTTACGAGAACCTCGACGCCACGCGCAAGGCCGGCCTTTGGGGCATCTCCATGCCGCGCCGCTATGGTGGCCTCAATGTTCCCAATAGCGTGTTCTCCATGCTTTCAGAGGTGGTTTCGGCTGCCGATGCCGGTTTCCAAAACGTGTGGAGCCTGCAGAGCTGCATCGACACGCTCTATGAGTTTGGCTCAGAGGAGCAGCGTCAAAAGTACATTCCCCGTGTGTGCGCCGGCGAGACCATGAGCATGGACCTCACCGAGCCGGATGCCGGTTCCGACCTCCAGCGCGTGATGCTCAAGGCCACGCAGGATGAGGATGGCACGTGGCGGCTGAATGGCGTGAAGCGGTTCATCACCAATGGCGACTCCGACATCCACCTTGTCCTTGCCCGCTCTGAGGAGGGCACTAAGGATGGACGCGGACTGTCGATGTTCATCTACGACAAGCGGAACGGCGGGGTCGACGTGCGCCACATCGAGAACAAGCTTGGCATCCATGGTTCGCCCACCTGCGAGCTTGTGTTCAAGAACGCCAAGGCCGAGCTCTGCGGCAGCACGCGACTGGGACTCATCAAGTATGTCATGGCCCTGATGAACGGTGCCCGTTTGGGCATCGCCGCCCAAAGTGTGGGCGTGGAGCAGGAAGCCTACAACGAGGCGCTTGCCTACGCCAAGGAGCGTGTGCAGTTCGGCAAGAAGATCATCAGCTTCCCGGCTGTCTACGACATGCTCTCGCGCATGAAGGCCAAGTTGGATGCTGGTCGCTCCCTGCTCTATCAGACAGCCTGCTACGTCGACATCTACAAGGCCCTTGAGGACATCGCGCGCGACCGCACGCTCACTCCCGAGGAGCGCAAGGAAATGAAGACCTACAGCCGTCTGGCCGATGCCTTCACACCTCTGGCCAAGGGTATGAACTCTGAGTATGCCAACCAGAACGCCTACGATGCCATCTCCATCCACGGTGGCTCTGGATTCATCATGGAGTATAAGTGCCAGCGTCTCTATCGCGACGCGCGCATCTTCTCCATCTATGAGGGCACCACTCAGCTGCAGGTGGTGGCTGCCATCCGCTATATCACCAACGGCACCTATTTGGGCATCATCAAGGAGATGCTCGCCGAGGAGGTGTGCGACTGCATGAAGCCTCTCCATGACCGTGTGGCCAAACTCGTAGAACTCTACGAGCAGAGCATAGAGAAGGTGAAGGCTGCCGGCAATCAGGAGCTGCACGACTTCTTGGGCCGCCGCCTCTACGACATGACGGCCGAGATTGTGATGTCGCTGCTCATCATGAAGGATGCCTCCAAGGCTCCCGAGCTCTTCAAGAAGAGTGCCCACGTGTATGTGCGCATGGCCGAGGAGGATGTCATGGGCAAGGCCGCCTACATCGACCGCTTCAATGTGGAGGACCTCGAAGGCTTCCGTGCCGTCGATTCGGAAGAGGCCTAAGCGCGCTCACGATTGACAATCATCAACCCGCCCCCAACCGCTCCCTACGAAGGGAGGGGTTGGGGGCGGGTCTTTTAGTTTTTATTATGCTCTCAAGGTGGCTCATCGGATATTACAGATATAGGCTGGTTCTATAAATTAGGCTGATAGCATAATTGATTGACAGGCAATCCAACTTGTGTGACAACTGTCACACAATAATAGAGCAGCTGACACACAACAATAGAACAGTTGACACACAACAGCGTGACGACTGTCACAGAAGATGGAAGACCCATTTGGCTATAAAATCACAATTACCAAAGAAAAAGAATAAAAAATGCCGAAAATCTCAAAGGTTAACTGGTAAAATATGCCGAAAATCTCAAAGGAGCAAATCTTGAATATGCCGAAAATCTCAACATATTCTAATCAACCTAATATCCGCACCACAATAGTCTCTAATATCTTATAACGTCCTGAGCAACAAAAAGTTGCTCGGGATTTGGCCATGTCAAAAAATCACTTAACTTAGTGGTGCAAAAACAAATTAGCAATTCATTGACCCACATTGCAGATATATCTCATGTAACTGATTGATTCTCAGTATTGGTATTTTTTGAGGGTGGCTTTGGGTGTACCACGGATTTTTTTTCCCCCAACGGATGTGGATTGATTCCGAGCATGCGATAGATGTTGGATAGCTTCTCTTCCGCCTCAGGTCAGAGTTTTCCATTCTGCCCTCAAAGTAGGCATTGGTGATGTCTAAAAGAAGTATCTTCTCCTCCAGCTGGAACAT
>SFCY01000192.1 GCA_004558865.1 Bacteroidales bacterium | reverse complement strand
TCTAACTTACTGCGATCCAATAGGGATTGGAGCCTCTCTTTTTTCTTTTCCATCTTTTCTTTTTGAGGTGTCAACCATATTTAAAAAAAGACAAAATGACGAAATTGTGGATGGCGAATTGTGCGTGATGGATGAAATTGTTGTATCTTTGCATGCTCAAACCATGTTATGCGAAATGGACAACAGAATGATGAAACGTTTTTGCCCAATGGCGGTCCTCTTGTTCGTGTGCCTCCAAACGGCCCTGGCCCAACATCCCACCGACGACGGCCTCACCCTGAGGCCCCTGCTGCAGCAGATGGGCCAGCGGCTGCTGCAAGGCAAGACGGGCAGCATTGTCGCCATAGAACCCGCCACGGGCAAGGTGCTCTGCCTGGCCACCAACTCGCCCCAAGGCCCCGACGACGCGCTTGCCATCGCCACGGCCTACGCCCCCGGCTCCACCATCAAGACCGCACAGGCCCTGACGCTGCTCTCCATGGGACTGATTGACGAGAACACGCGGGTGGCCTGCTACGGCAGTTTCCGCGACGGCAACATCCGCGTGGGTTGCCACCGCCATCCCTCGCCCTTGGGGCTGGTGTCGGCCTTGGCCGTGTCGTGCAACACGTGGTTCCTGTCGCAGTTCATGGCCATGCTCAACGACCGTTTCCTCTTCGACGACAAGAACGACGCCATCACCCAATGGCACGACTACATGCAGAGCATGGGGCTGGGCGGCCCCCTCGGCGTTGACCTCCCCGGCGAGAAGGGCGGCCTGCTGCCCAATGTGGGCTACCTCGCTCGCCGATATCCCAAGGGATGGAACGCCCGCACCATCATGTGGGTGGGCATGGGACAGGGCGACATCACCGCCACGCCCCTCCAGCTGGCCAACCTCGCCGCCTCGATTGCCAACCGCGGCTGGTTCCGCACCCCGCACATCCACCCCGACGCCCCGCCGTCCTCCTTGGAGCAGCGGTTCACCAAGGTGGACCCCATGGCCTACGACCTCGTGGTGAGGGGCATGAGGCAGGCGGTGCTGCGCGGCACGTGCACGGCGGCCAACTCTCACCTGTTCACCGTGTGCGGCAAGACGGGCACGGTGGAGAACTCGGGCAAGGACCATTCGGTGTTCATCGGCTTCGCCCCGATGGACAATCCCAAGATCGCCATCGCCGTGTTTGTGGAGCATGGCGGTTTCGGGGCCGACTTGGCCGCCCCGATGGCCTCGGTGATGATGGAACTGTATCTGAAGGGAAAACTCACGCCGGCCATGGAGCAGCGGGCCGTGCGGTTGGAAAACAAAGTGATAGCAGAGAAATGAGACGCTTGAGCCTTATCCTCATGGCCTGTTGCCTCGCCGTGACCCTCTTGGGGGCTGCCGGTGTGGGCATGGGCAAAAGGCAGCAGAAGCCGAAGAAGCCCACTTCTTGGTTCCAGGGCATCGACGTGTCCCACTACCAGGGCCGCATCGACTGGAAGCGCGTGGCGCGCAGCGGCGACGTCAGGTTTGTCTACATCAAGGCCACGCAGGGCGCCACCATAGTCGACGACCGCTACAGCTACAACAACCGCAACGCGCGCCGCCAGGGAATCCTCTGCGGCGCATACCTCTACCTCTCGTCGTCCTCCACGGTGAGGGAGCAGTTCGACGCCTTCAAGCGAACGGCCAAGAAGAGCGACCAGGACCTCAGGCCGGTGATCGACGTGGAGCGCGAGGCCATGCGCCATTGGAGCGACAAGGAGGTCCGCCGCAATGTGAGGCAGATGGTCAGGCTCATGACCAACCACTATGGCAAGTCGCCCATCATCTATTCCCAATACCAATATTACAATGAGTGTCTTGCCCCAACGTTCAATGGCTATCATCTCTTCTTGGCCAAATACAGCAAGGGCTGTCCGCAGATCCGCGGCAAGGGCAAGGTGGACGTCTGGCAGTTTACCGAGCGTGGGCGCATCAACGGCATCCCCACCCGTGTGGACCTCAACCGCTGTGTCAACGGCATGACAGTGGAGAAGCTGAAGCTATAGGCTGGTTCTATAAATTAGGCTGATAGAATAATCGATAAAGTGCAGTTGTCGTTTCGGTCGTCTTCTGCATCTATCGGTCTCAAAACGTCAAGTCTC
>SFCY01000191.1 GCA_004558865.1 Bacteroidales bacterium | reverse complement strand
CAGCGCTATAAATGTAAATAAAAAAATCAACATTACAATAAATTTAGTTAAAAACGAAAAATAATCGAGATTTCCTTTGGTCAGAAACCTAGGAAGCGGAGGGAAGAACCAGGCGTGGGTCTTTGGGTTGGGGACTGCTGCTTAGGGGGGATTCGCCATTGGATGCAAACGAATAGGGGGGGCACCTCCAAGCGCAAGGGGACTGAAGAGTTTTAGAAGCGGCCTTAAGAAGTGATGGTTAGTGGATAGACACACATAAGACGGAAACGTGACGACTGCTGTACATTTTGCAACGGCTCTAGCCGAGAAGCGTTCCCGTCGTGTTCATCTTGGATGCAGCCTTGCGGATCGCCCCGCACAGGCTGCCCTAAGTTTATGTGTAGGTCTTGTCTCGCAGGTCGGCAAAGCCGACAGGAGGGCTAAGTTTGGAATGCACATTTCCTGATGCCCTTGCGGGGCATAAGGATGCAGTCTGTCAGTTGTACCAAATCTCTCCGCCCAAAAGGTTGGTCGATTCGGTCATGTCTACATTTAGTGGACTGCCGTTGGTGTTGACGGCAGAATAGTCTTTGTAGAGCAGTTGTTTTTTACTTTTCTCTGCCATTGTCGTAAGAATTAAATGTAATAACTGATAGTTTCTTTGTAGTATTGCAAATATCGACAAAAAAAATGAACACACCAAATTTTTTGGCGGTTTTTTTCGAATTGTTGCTTACTTTTCATCTTTTTTTTATATCTTAGCGGCAAAATAGTTGACGTATTAACTTAAAGGCAAAGACTATGAAACGTAAACCTAAGATGCACAACGAGGAAGATTTCGACCTCGACAATATCAACAATGAAGAAGACGACTACGACAACCGTGGCTCTGTGAGCGACTGACAGGACTTGCGGCCATCTGCTATGCCCCATCTCTTCCCTCTCTCTCTCCAAAGTGGGGGAGGGGAGGGCAAAGGGAGGCCGTGCGCTCTGCGCGGGTCCAATCCCGTGTCGGTCAGCGCCCGTTGGCTTCGAAGCTGTCGAGTGCTTCGGCCATCTTTTCCCGTCCGAAAGCAATGATTTCCTTGTTCCGGCCATAGTCGAAGAGGCCGAACTTGTCCATCGGCACATCGACGCAGATGTCTGGCGGGGTGAGCTGCATGGCTATCTGCGTAGCGTTTTGGAGTGAGATTCGTGCCACGCGCAATCCAAGGTTGATGTAGTTTTCCGACAGCTGTGGCGCCAGGAAGGGGATGTGCGTCCGCAGGGCATGGAGAAACGAAGTCGTGCTCGTGTCGTCCTTCGTCATGTAGTCGGCGTTCGGCTTCTCGTCGGGTGCGCTCGCGTTGATTCCCACAAGCAGGTCGCGCCTCTCTCGCTCCACGCGGTTGAGTGGGAAGATGTTGTGTACGCTGCCGTCGACGTAGGCTCCGCCATCGATGCCCACGGGCTTGAAGAAGCCTGGGATGGAGATGGAGGCACGTATGGCGTGGGCCAGAGGGCCGTGGGTAAACACCCGCTCGTGGCCGCTGACCAGGTCGGAGGCGCAGCAGCGGTAGCTGATGGGCAGGTCTTCTATCCTGGCTCCCTGCAGCATGTCCTCCATCAGCTCTTCCAACTTGTCGCCCGAGGCCACGTGGTCGAGGCCCAAGGAGAAATTGATGAGTGACATGATGTCGCGGCGGCTCAATTGGTCGAAAGTTTGTTTCAGGTCCTCCAATTGTCCGCAAGCGTAGAATCCGCCCACGATGGCCCCCATCGAGGTGCCGGCAACGGAGTGGATGATGTAGCCTCGGCGCAGTAGTTCCTCTATTGCCCCGATATGGGCCAGTCCGCGCGCGCCGCCACCGCCCAATGCCAAGGCCACCCGCTTGCTGCTGTGGCCTCTCCCCATCAGTCTGTCAATCCATTCTTGCAGTCGCATAGTTCCTATTTCTGTTGTTTCCTGCCGCAAAGTTAATCATTTTTTTCTATCCGTGGAGGTGGAGGCGGCTTGGAATTGGTTTGCTGATGACTTGCAAGAAAGTAGTTGAAAATTATTCCTGGTAATATAGGTCGGTTCTAAAAAATAGGTAGAGGCGTATTGACCTATCGCCCACCTTTTCTCGCCATGGCAGAGTCCAAGCAAGCTTGGCTCTGCTCATTTGGCTTATCGAAAAGGTTCTGCAAGCTATCGGGACTCAAAACGTAA
>SFCY01000190.1 GCA_004558865.1 Bacteroidales bacterium | reverse complement strand
TGGTGGGAGAAAGCCGACATCATCTGTTTGCTGTTTGAAGCGAAATGGGGATTGTCTCGCAAAGACGCAAAGAACGCAAAGGTCACATCCAATTGCAAGAGCCGGCACAAGGCACGGCACCTGCAAGCGAAAGCTTCAAGTCAAGGCATTCCCCCGCTTTTGGGCAGATGCAAGGATGCGCTGATTATATGCGTCTTTGGCGCAATTTTATGCCCAGGCAATTTTCGTCATGGACAGGCTTTACCCCATAGGGAATGAGCCTCAGAGCTACTATGAAGCGTAAGCCTGTCCATGATTTTCCATTACCATTTATTCATTGGCGAGTTAGGACTATACGAAATGAAACAACATATCCAATCCACGGAAAATATCCATTGAACCATCATTTGTGCTGGTTGTAATACTTCAGTCCCTGCTCCACATTCTTGATGAGGGCCTTGCTGGAATAAGTGGCGCCACTGACTGCGTCAACCTTGGTGGAGAGAGCCTTCTTCACGCTCTTTCCCTCGTATTGTTTCAGCACGGCCTTGGCACGTTTGAAGAAGTCGGGGGTCTCACGGTTGGAGAGGGTCTCTATCTTTGTGATCTTATCTTTCTTGATGTAAATCTTCAAGGGCGTGGGACCATTGAGGCCACGCACCGTGCGCGAGATGTTCGTGGTGTTGACAACAGTCTGGCCGTTGGCCTTGGTCATATTCTGGTCGGTGGGCATGAAGCCCAAGGCGGCGCCCAACATCACGGCGCCCACGCAAACAGCTAAAAATGTTTTGTTATTCATTGTCGTTTGTCTATTGTTTGTTCAGTCATTAGACGGCTGCGGAGCCAAAAGGTTTAATTCTCCAAAGCGCGTTGACCCAAATTAAGAATTGTTGATTTGACAACCGCCACGAAAGATGGGGATGAAGAAAAAAAACGCAAAAAGGCGACCATTGTGGGCTTTTTTGCTTATATTTGCCTTTGGAAACAGCTATGCTTATGATTTGGGCAATACTTATCGTTCTGGTGCTGATGCTCGCCACGTCGCTGGCCATCCGCCACGGCTTCTACCACAACTCGCTCATGAGGGTGTTCTTCGTCTTGGTGCTGTGCGGCCTGCTGCCCCTGCTGCTGCAGGTGGCGGTGGCGTGGCCCTTGGGCGAGGCCGCGGGGTGGATTGCCGCCTCGCTATGGTGGGCGCTGACCGTGTATGGAGCCATCTTCGGCTGGCGGCACATCGTGGTGAGGACGGCCGAATGCGCGTCGGAACTCCTGCCCGAGGAGTTTGACGGCTACCGCATCCTGCAGCTATCCGACATCCATATCGGCACGTTCAGCCGCAGCCCAGGGGTGATCAAGAAGATGGTGGACATGGCCTTGGGCCAGCACGCCGACCTCATCGTGTTCACAGGCGACCTGGTCAACGTCAGCGCCTCGGAGGTGATCCCCTTCACCCACGAGCTGGCCCGGCTGTCGGCCCCCGACGGCATCTACAGTGTGATGGGCAACCACGACTACTGCGAATACGGCAAGGACGCCGCAGCAGGAAAGGTGGCGCGCACCGGCGAGAGCGCCGCCCACCGCAACCAGCGCATCCTGGAATACATGGAGCAGAAGGCGGGCTGGCGGCTGCTGATGAACCAGCACACGCTGATAGAGCGGAGGGGCGCGAGCATCGCCCTCATAGGCGTGGAGAACATATCCAAGCCTCCCTTCCCCGAATACGGCAACCTGCCCAAGGCCATGGAAGGACTGCCCCGCGGCATGTTCAAGATCCTGCTGAGCCACGACCCCAGCCACTGGCGACGCGGCGTGCTGCACGCCACCGACATCGCACTCACCCTGAGCGGCCATACCCACGCCGGACAGTTGAAGGTGGGGCGGTTCTCACCAGCCAAGTGGGCCTACCACGAATGGGGCGGCAAATACACCGAGGACGGAGCCATGCTCTACGTCTCGCTCGGCATTGGCGGCACCATGCCCTTCCGCATCGGCGCGTGGCCCGAAATCAACGTCATCACACTGAGAAGAAAAAGGGACATGGGATGCGACTGACCAGGCACAAGGCTCGGACCCGCAGCGTAACTATCCAGTTCACCACTGGAGCCTTTCCCTGAGCAAAACGGGAAATAACAGATAAATGTTATATAGAAGGCAAGTAGGAGGCACGGCGTCTCGCCGTGCAAGAATGTGCAGCGAGACGCCGCAC
>SFCY01000058.1 GCA_004558865.1 Bacteroidales bacterium | reverse complement strand
AAAATTCTACGGCAGAAAGCTTCAAGTCAAGGCTTTCCAAACCGCTTTTGGGCAGATGCAAGGATGCGCTGATTTTATGCGCCTTTGGCGCAATTTTATACCCAGGCAATTTTCGTCATGGACAGGCTTTACCCCGCTTTAGGGTATGAGGCTCAACCAGTGGGATAGCCGTCGAGCTTGCTCGTAAGGCTATCCCACTGGTTGAGCCTCAGAGCTACTATGGAGCGTAAGCCTGCCCATGATTTTCCATTACCATTTATTCATTGGCGAAGTCAGGACTATACGAAATGAAACAAAACAACATATCCAATCCACGGAAAATATCCATTGAACCACATTTTCCAAAAAAATCTTTTTCTCTCTAAACAATTAGTGTTATCTTTGCAATCAGAATCAAAAACAACTGTCAGTACTGATAACGGTATATATAGAATATGAAGATTAGACATTCGGCCCTCGCAGCCCTTGCGCTGTTGGCCATTCTCGCGCTGGCCTCGTGCAGCCAGAAGAAGTTCAAGGTGAGCGGCGCCATCACCGACGCCAAGGACTCTCTGCTCTATTTGGAACATTTGAGCCTCGATGGCCCTGTGGTCGTTGACTCGGTGAAGTTGGGCAGCGACGGCGCATTCTCGTTTGAGGAGAACGCCCTCGATACCGTGACCCCCGACTTCTACCGCCTGCGCATCGCCGGCCAGATTGTCAACATCGCCATCGACTCCACGGAGCAGGTGAGCGTGAAGGCCGCCTATCCCACCATGTCGTCGCACTATGAGGTGGCGGGCAGTGAGGAGTGCAAGCGAATCCGCCAGTTGGCCTACATGCAGATTGCGCTGCAAAACCAGATCAACGCCGCCGTGGCCAATCCCTCGTTGGGCGTGGAACAGGTTAGGGAGGTGGTGGGCGGCTACCTGCAGGCCTACAAGCAGCAGGTGAAGATGAACTTCATCTTCAAGGCTCCCATGCTGGCTTCGAGCTATTTCGCGCTGTTCCAGACCTATGTGCTTGGCAGCCAGCAGATGCTCATCTTCGACCCCTCGGCCTCCAAAGACGACGTGCAGGTGTATGCCGCCGTGGCCACCAGCTGGGACGCCTATTACCCCGGCTCTGAGCGCGGCCTCAATCTCCACAACATCGCTCTTGAGGGCATGAAGAACCAGCGGATATTGAAGGCGGAGCAGCAGAGCGCCGAGATCGACGCCTCGAAGGTGAGTGTGACCAACCTGATCGACATATCGCTGCTCGACAACAAGGGCGTGAAGCGTAGCCTCTCCTCACTGAAGGGCAAGGTGGTGCTGCTCGACTTCCACGTCTTCGCCTCCGAGGGGTCGCCCAAGCGCATCATGTGGCTGCGCGACCTATATAATAAGTATCACGCGCAAGGATTCGAAATCTATCAGGTGAGCTACGACGACAACGAGCACTTCTGGAAGACCCAGACCGCCGCGCTGCCATGGGTCAGTGTGCTGCGGGGTGAGGGCAACAGCGGTGCCGACACCTACGTCAATGCCGCCGGCAAGCAGATACCCTGCATGTTCCTCCTCGACCGTGAGAGCAATGTCGTGAAGGGCGCGCAGGATCTCACCAGTCCCGCCGCTGTGGAGGCGGCCATCAAGGCGGTCTTGTGACTTCAATGAGTTGTGCATGATGGGCTAGACTATGAATTAAGAATTGTGAATTGCCATGTTGCATCCATTAGAGAAATTCGCCTACTGCCCCGTGTGTGGCAGCAAACATTTTGAGGAGCAGGACTTCAAGAGCAAGAAGTGCGGCAACTGCGGTTTCGAATACTTCCTCAATCCGTCGTCGGCCACGGCGGCGTTCATCGTCAACGACAACGACGAGATCCTCGTGCTGACGCGCAAGAAGGAGCCCGCCAAGGGCACGCTCGACCTGCCCGGCGGCTTCTGCGACATAGGGGAGACCTTGGAGCAGGGCGTGGTGCGCGAGGTGGAGGAGGAGACCGGGCTGAAGGTGGACAGGGCGGAGTACCTGTTCAGCTTCCCCAACAAGTATCGCTACTCCGGTCTCGACGTGCCCACGTTGGACGCCTTCTTCCTCTGCCACGTGGGCAACTTCGGCTCGCTCCACGCCATGGACGACGCCGCCAAAGCCCAATGGGTGGGCTTGGACGACATCCATACCGAGCTCTTCGGCCTGCGCTCCGTCCGCCAGGCCCTCTTCGAGTTTGTGGAGTGGAGGCGGAGGCAAGGCCATCCGAAGTGACATGGGTCGCTTGGGCAAGCTCTTGGACACAAATTCGCAGTGGCAACAATAAAGATACACCATATTGAACACCCTCATGGGGATTTTGTTTTTTTCCTGTTGCAAATGAAGAAAACACCAAGAAAACTTGCACATGCGGAAAATAATCCGTAACTTTGCAGTGTTCAGTGGAATGAGGGGCTCCCCGAGAGCTCCTCATTTTATTTTAAATAGGCTATTTATCTATAGAGTAAAACGCTTCGTATGATTGACAAAAACGTCGTAAAGAGTTTAGCAGAAGAGTGGTTGAAAGACAAGGAGTACTTCCTTGTCGACGTAGAGGTTACTCCCGACGACCGCATCGTCGTGGAGATTGACCATGCCGACGGCGTGTGGATAGAGGATTGCGCCGACCTGAGCCGCTACATAGAGAGCCGCCTCAACCGCGATGAGGAGGACTATGAGCTGGAAGTGGGCTCGGCTGGCTTGGGACAGCCTTTCAAGGTGCCCCAGCAGTATGTGAACTGCATAGGAAAGGAAGTGGAAGTGCTCACGGCCGACGGCAAGAAAGTGCGTGGCATCCTGAAGAGCGTCGACGGACCGAAGTTCGTGGTCAGCGTGAAGGAGAAGGTCAAGGTGGAAGGCAAGAAGCGCCCGCAGATGATGGACGTGGACCACGAGTTTGACATGAATGAAGTGAAATATACAAAATATCAAATAAGTTTCAAATAAGCTATGGCAGCAAAGAAAGTGGAAGAGTCGATGAGCATGCTCGACTCCTTCAAGGAATTCAACAAAGAGAAGAAGATCGACCCGGCTACCCTGACGAGTGTCTTAGAGGAGAGCTTCCGCAACGTGCTTGCGAAGATCTATGGCTCAGACGACCATTTCACCGTGATTGTGAATCCCGACAAGGGCGACTGTGAGATATACCGCAACCGCACTGTGGTGGAAGACGGCAAGGTGGAGGACGACAACACGCAGATATGCCTCTCCGACGCCCGCAAGATAGAGTCGGACTATGAGGTGGGCGAGGAAGTGACCGAGCCCGTGAGGTTTGCCGACTTTGGACGCCGGGCCATCCTCAACCTGCGCCAGACCTTGGCCTCGAAAATCCTGGAGCTGGAACACGACAAACTCTATAGCCAGTATAAGGACCGCGTGGGCGAGATCGTCTCCGGCGAGGTCTATCAGGTGTGGAAGCGCGAGATCCTCGTGGTCGACGACAAGAACAACGAGCTGACCCTGCCCAAGAGCGAGCAGATTCCCTCCGACAACTACCATAAGGGCGATGCCATCCGTGCCGTGGTGGAGCGCGTGACCAACGACAACAACAATCCCAAAATCATCATCTCGCGCACCAGCCCTGCCTTCCTCAAGGCTCTCTTGGAGCAGGAGGTGCCTGAGATTGCCGACGGCCAGATTGCCATCCGCAAGGTGGTGCGCATCCCGGGCGAGAGGGCCAAGGTGGCCGTGGAGAGCTTCAACGACCGCATCGACCCCGTGGGAGCCTGCGTGGGCGTGAGGGGCAGCCGCGTGCATGGCATCGTGCATGAGCTCAACAACGAGAGCATCGACGTGGTGACATGGACCACAAACCCCGTGCTTTACATCCAGCGCGCGCTCAATCCCGCCAAGGTGAGCTACATCAACATCGATGAGGCCAACAAGAAGGCCGACGCCTATCTCAAGCCCGAGGAGGTGAGCCTGGCCATCGGGCGGCGGGGCGCCAACATCAAGTTGGCCAGTATGCTGACAGAATACACCATTGACGTCTACCGCGACGTACCCAACGACGACAGCCAGAACGACGAGGACGTCTATCTCGACGAATTCCGCGACGTCATCGACGGTTGGGTCATCGACGCCATCAAGGGCATTGGCCTCGACACTGCCAAACAAGTGCTCGATGCTCCGCGCGAGATGCTCGTGGAGAAGGCCGACCTGGAAGAGGAGACGGTGGACTACGTGCTCAAGGTGCTCCGACAGGAGTTTGAGAAGGGATAGGCCCAGCGTTCCTGTGGCCTCCAAAGGGCGATGGACGACCCGAGCTTGCGGAGTGAACATATATATAATAGGAATGGCGAAGGCCTTGCCTAAGAACAAAGAAACAACGACAAACGAGAAAAAACATTATTAGATGAGCGTCAGATTAAACAAAGCACTTGGCGATTTTAACATAGGACTTCAAACGGCAGTTGAATTCCTGAAGAAGAAATACAACCTCAGTGAGGATTTGGAATCGACTTCCAAAATCACTGAGGAGCAGTATCATGCCCTTGGGGAGGCGTTCAAAAAGGATGCCGAGACGCGCAACAAGGCGGCCCTGATGGGAGTGGGTAAGAAGAAGGACAAACGCCGCTCCAAGCCGCAAAAGCCCCAGGAACCCAAGGAGGCTCCCCTCACCGAGATTCAAAAGGTGAAGGTCCTCGGCCATATCGACCTGGACCAGATAGGAAAGAAGCCTTCGCAGAACAACCAGGGCAAGGAGACCGCTGCCGTCGGCCAGTCCAGCCCTGCACCCCATCAGTCTCAGGCCAAGCCCCTAAGCGCGCAGCCTGAGTCCAAGAACCAACAGCCCAAGCCCCAACAGCCCAAGCCCGAGACTGCGGCTCCCCAATCCGCAGCCCCGCAGACTGCCAGCCAGAATCCGCAGGCAAAGGAGACTGAGACTAAGGAGGGGCCGCAGCAGCCCACGGTGTTCAAAACCAAGATAGAGCAGGACCTGCAGAATGCGCCCAAGCTGAAAGTGATGGGAAAGATAGACCTCAACGCCATCAACCAGAGCACACGCCCCAAGAAGAAGTCGAAGGACGAAAGGCGGCGCGAGCGCGAGGAGAAGAACCAGCAGCATTCGGGCGAGCGCAAGAAGCGCAAGCGCATCAACAGCGACCGCGTGGACATCAACGCTGTGGTCAACCAGATGAACAACCAGGGGGGCAAGAACAGCAACAACAACCAGGGCAACAGCCAGGGCGGCGGAAAGAAAAAGAAGAACAAGCGTCCGCAGAAACCCCTCGAGGTCAACGAGGAGGATGTCTCGCGCCAGGTGAAGGAGACCCTCGCCCGGCTCACCAACAAGCAGAACTTCAACAAGAAGGGTGCCAAGTATCGCCGCGAGAAGCGTGAGGCTGTGCAGGAGAGGATGAACGAGCAGGCCTCAGAGGCCAACAAGCAGAGCAAGACGCTCAAGCTGACCGAGTTCGTCACCGTGTCGGAACTCGCCACGATGATGAACGTCAGTGTAAACAAGGTCATCGGCACCCTTATGGGAGTGGGCATCATGGTGTCCATCAACCAGCGCCTGGACGCCGAGACCATCAACTTGGTGGCTGAGGAGTTCGGCTTCAAGACCGAATATGTCAGCGCCGAGGTGCAGGAGGCCGTGAGCGAGGAGCCCGACGACGAGGCCGACCTCGTGAGCCGTCCGCCCATCGTCACGGTGATGGGCCATGTGGACCACGGCAAGACTTCGCTCCTCGACCATATCCGAAACACCAACGTGATTGCCGGCGAGGCCGGCGGCATCACCCAGCACATTGGCGCCTACAGCGTGACACTGAAGAACGGCCGCAAGGTGACCTTCCTCGACACGCCTGGACACGAGGCCTTCACCGCCATGCGTGCCCGTGGCGCCCAGGTGACGGACATCGCCATCATCATCATCGCCGCCGACGACAGCGTGATGCCAACCACAAAGGAGGCCATCGCCCATGCGCAGGCCGCTGGAGTGCCGATGGTGTTTGCCATCAACAAGATTGACAAGCCGGGGGCCAACCCCGACAAGATACGTGAGGATCTGGCCAACATGAACCTCCTCGTGGAGGACTGGGGCGGAAAGTACCAGTGCCAGGAAATCTCGGCCAAGAAGGGAATCGGCGTGGATGAGCTCATGGAGAAAGTGCTGCTTGAGGCCGACATGCTCGACCTCAAGGCCAACCCCAACCGCAAGGGTACGGGTACGGTCATCGAGTCGTCGCTCGACAAGGGCCGCGGCTATGTCAGCACCGTGCTCGTGAGCAACGGAACGCTCCATCAGGGCGACATCGTGATTGCCGGCACAAGCTGGGGACGCATCAAGGCCATGTTCAATGAGCGCAACCAGCGCATCGACAATGCCGGGCCGTCCACGCCAGCCATCATCCTCGGCCTCAACGGGGCCCCCACGGCCGGCGACACGTTCCACGTGCTGGATACCGAGCAGGAAGCCCGCGAGATTGCCACCAAGCGTGAGCAGCTGCAGCGCGAGCAGGGCCTGCGCACGCAGCAGCGACTGACCTTGGGCGACATCTCACGCCGCATCGCAAAGGGTGAGTTCCATGAGCTCAACATCATCGTCAAGGGTGATGTCGACGGTTCGGTGGAGGCACTCAGCGATTCGTTCATCAAACTCTCCACCGAAAAGGTGAAGGTGAACGTCATCTACAAGGCCGTGGGACAGATCTCGGAGAGCGATGTCACGCTCGCCGACGCTTCCGACGCGCTCATCATCGGCTTCCAGGTGCGCCCATCGGCCGCCGCCCGCAAGCTCGCCGATACAGCAGGTGTGGAAATCAACACCTACTCCGTCATCTACGACGCCATCGACGATGTGAAGTCGGCCATGGTGGGCATGCTCGACAAGGTGAAGAAAGAGATCGTCACCGGCCAGGCCGAGGTGCGTCAGGTGTTCAAGATTTCCAAGGTGGGCACCGTGGCAGGATGTATGGTAACTGAGGGCAAGATCCACAACAAGGACAAGGTGCGTGTCATCCGTGACGGCATCGTTGTCAGGACCTGCGAGATGGGCGCGCTCAAGCGTTACAAGGACGACGTGAAGGAGGTGCCCACAGGCATGGACTGCGGTATCAGCCTGGTCAACTACAACGACATACAGGAAGGCGACATCCTTGAGACATTCACCGAGATAGAGGTGGAGCAGAAGCTCTGATTCTACGGTTCCCCTCCTTCCCTTTGAGGAATGACAACAGACAAGGTCGGGAACGGATTCGCTCCGCTTCCGGCCTTGTCGGTAGATGGATAGGCAGAATGTCCAAGATAGCATGTCTTTTGCATAATGAGTAATATTATGGAACTAAAGGTTAACGAGAAAGATAAAAACGAATATGTGAGGAAGGTGGCGCAGCAGAAGTATGAGTACGGCTTCACCACCGACGTCCACACAGACATCATCCCCAAGGGACTCAACGAGGACGTGGTGAGGCTGATCTCAAAGAAGAAGGGCGAGCCCGAATGGCTGCTCGACTTCCGCCTGAAAGCCTACCTCCATTGGCTCACAATGCCTGTGCCCACGTGGGGGCATGTGCATGTGCCGGATATTGACTTCCAGTCCATCTCCTATTATGCCGACCCTCTGGCCAAGAAACCCAAGAACAAGGAGATCGACCCGGAGCTGGAGAAGACGTTCGACAAGTTGGGCATCCCCCTTGAGGAGCGTCTTGCCTTGAGCGGTACGGCTGTCGACGCAGTGATGGACTCCGTGTCGGTGAAGACCACCTTCAAGGAGAAGCTGGCCGAGAAGGGCATCATCTTCTCCTCCATCGGCGAGGCGGTGAGGCTGCATCCCGACTTGGTGCGCCAGTATTTGGGCTCCGTTGTCCCCTACAGCGACAACTTCACGGCGGCGCTCAACTCGGCCGTGTTCAGCGACGGCTCCTTCGTCTACATCCCCAAGGGCGTGCGCTGCCCCATGGAGCTGAGCAGCTACTTCCGAATCAACGCCCGCAACACGGGGCAGTTTGAGCGCACGCTCATCATTGCCGACGACGAGGCCTACGTGAGCTACCTTGAGGGCTGCACGGCACCCATGCGCGACGAGAACCAGCTCCACGCCGCCGTGGTGGAGATTGTGGTGATGAACAACGCCGAGGTGAAATACTCCACCGTGCAGAACTGGTATCCCGGCGACGAACACGGCAAGGGCGGTGTGCTCAACCTTGTGACCAAGCGCGGCGACTGTCGTGGTGTCAACTCCAAACTCTCCTGGACGCAGGTGGAGACGGGCTCGGCCATCACCTGGAAATATCCCTCGTGCATCCTGCGTGGGGACAACAGCCAGGCCGAGTTCTACTCTGTGGCTGTGACCAACAACTACCAGGAGGCCGACACGGGAACGAAGATGATCCACATGGGAAAGAACACCAAGTCGACCATCATCTCCAAGGGCATCAGCGCCGGACATTCGCAAAACTCCTATCGCGGACTGGTCAGGGCCACGGCCAACGCCGACAACGCACGCAACTACTCGTCGTGCGACTCGCTGCTGTTGGGGTCCGACTGCGGCGCACACACTTTCCCCTATATGGACATCCACAACGATACGGCCATCGTGGAGCATGAGGCCACTACCTCTAAGATAAGCGAGGACCAGCTCTTCTACTGCAACCAGCGCGGCATCCCCATGGAGGAGGCTGTGGGCTTGATCGTCAACGGCTATGCCAAGGATGTGCTCAACAAGCTGCCCATGGAGTTCGCCGTTGAGGCCCAGAAGCTGCTCAGCGTATCGCTTGAGGGAACAGTTGGCTAATAAAGAAAATTGGTTGTCTATTAATATTATCTTAATTTGGAGTATGGCGATATAAGAGTTGTTTGTAAATGTCTTGCAAATTCTCAGCGGCATGGTGACCTAAACCAACTATTTGGCTTAATGTTTGGCGGTCTCCAACTCCTATCTCCTAACTCCTAACTTATAAAACTTATGTTAGAAGTAAAGAACTTACATGCCTCCATTGCAGGCAAGGAAATATTGAAGGGCATCGACCTCACGGTCAACGATGGTGAGATACATGCCATCATGGGCCCGAACGGTTCGGGCAAGTCCACACTCAGTGCCGTGCTTACGGGCAATCCTCTCTACACCGTCACCGAGGGGGAGGCCACATTCAATGGCAAGGACCTTTTGGATATGAAGCCCGAGGACCGCGCCCACGAGGGACTCTTCCTTTCGTTTCAGTATCCGGTGGAGATTCCCGGCGTGAGCATGACCAACTTCATGAAGGCCGCCGTCAATGCCAAGCGCAAGTATGAGGGCAAGGAACCCCTCAAGGCCGCCGACTTCCTCAAGCTCATGCGCGAGAAGCGCCAGTTGGTGGAACTCGATTCCAAGCTTGCCCACCGTTCCGTCAACGAGGGCTTCTCGGGCGGTGAGAAGAAGCGCAACGAGATTTTCCAGATGGCGGTGCTGGAGCCGAAGCTCAGCATACTCGACGAGACCGACTCCGGGCTTGATGTCGACGCCATGCGCATTGTGGCCGACGGAGTGAACAAGATGCACACGCCCGAGACTTCCTACATCGTCATCACCCACTACGAGCGCCTGCTCGACATGATCAAGCCCGACGTCGTCCACGTGCTCTACAATGGGCGCATCGTCAAGACCGGCGGCCCTGAGCTGGCCCGCGAGATAGAGAAGAACGGCTACGACCAAATCAAGGCAGAGGCCGACGCCAAGTACGGGGAATAAGGCTTTCTGACCCTTGAGGCTTCTTCGGCCGTTACGATTCCCCAACATTTAAAACCAATGTTATGTCCCAAAAAGCTGAACAACAATATATAGACCTCTATGGCCAGTGCCGCCAGATGATTTGCGACCACTCCGTGGATGTGATGAATGCCGTGCGCGACCAGGCTTTCGAGGATTTCAAGCGGCAGGGATTCCCGTCGCGCAAGGTGGAGCGTTACAAGTATACCGACATGCAGCAGCTCTTCGCCCCCGACTACGGACTCAACCTCAACCGCCTGCGCATCCCCGTCGACCCATACGAGGCTTTCCGCTGCGATGTGCCCAATCTCTCCACGTCGCTCTATTTCATGGTCAACGACCAATTCCATCAGGAGACTCTCCCCAAGGTGCAGTTGCCCGAGGGTGTCATCATCGGCTCGCTTGCCGAGGTGGCGGCCAAGCGGCCGGAGCTCATCGGCAGGTATTATGCCAAGATGGCTTCCACAAGCGACGACGCGGTGACTGCCCTCAACACCATGCTGGCACAGGACGGCCTCGTTGTCTACGTGCCAAAGAACGTCAGGCTCGACCGTGCCGTGCAGGTCATCAACATCCTCCGTTCTGATGTCGACTTGATGGTCAACCGACGTGTGCTCATCATCTTGGAGGAGGGCGCCGAGGCCAAGTTGCTCTTTTGCGACCATGCTGTCGACGACCGCCCCTTCCTCACCACGCAAGTGATAGAGGCTTTCGTGGGTGAGAACGCGCGGCTCTCGCTCTATTGTCTGGAGGAGACCCACTACAAGAACAAGCGCGTGTCGAATGTCTATGTCAGCCAGCAGGCCAACAGCAGTGTCAACCACAATGTCATCACGCTCCACAATGGTGTCACCCGCAACAGGCTCGACCTCGTGTTCAAGGGCGAGGGAGCCGAGTGCGAGCTAAATGGATGCGTGATAGCCGACAAGAACCAGCATGTCGACAACAATACGCTCATCGACCACCAGGTGGGCCACTGTGAGAGCCGCGAGCTATACAAATATGTACTCGACGACCAGTCCGTAGGTGCCTTTGCCGGTCGCGTGCTGGTGCGCCACGGCAGTCAGAAGACGACTTCTGAGGAACGGAACCAGAACCTCTGCATGACTCGCCAGGCACGAATGTACACGCAGCCCATGCTTGAGATTTACGCCGACGACGTGAAGTGCTCGCATGGCAGCACCGTGGGCCAGCTCAACGATGCGGCCCTGTTCTACATGCAGCAGCGTGGCATCTCTATCAAGGAAGCCCGCCTGTTGTTGGAGTTTGCCTTCGTGGGTGAGGTCATCGACAAGATTTCGCTTGCCCCATTGCGTGAGCGTCTCCATTATCTTGTGGAGAAGCGCTTCCGCGGTGAGCTCAGTCGCTGCGAGGGCTGCCAACTGTGTAAGTAATGCATGCTGCTTGGGAGGTGTAGTCTTCGACATGAATTGTTTGTCTGATGGGTTGAATTCTTGTTGGACGAAAAAACTTGAAAGTTAGAATCTTCTGAACATTTTAATTTTGTATTTTGCATGATGCATGATGCATTGGCAAAGGATTATGAATTATGAATTATCAAAGGTGCGTGCCGATTTTCCCATCCTCTCGCGCACCGTATATGGGAAACCGCTGGTTTACCTCGACAACGCCGCCACCACGCAGAAGCCCCTCTGCGTATTGGACGCCATGCGCGACGAGTATCTCAACGTCAATTCCAATGTCCACCGTGGCATCCATTGGATGAGCCAGCAGGCCACCGAGCTCCACGAGCAGGCCCGCGAGACCGTGCGCCAGTTTATCAATGCCCGAAGCACCACCGAGATTGTCTTCACGCGCGGCACCACGGAGAGCATCAACCTCATTGCCGCCACCTACGTACAGGAGTTTCTCAAGCCTGGCGACGAGGTCATCGTCTCCGTGATGGAGCATCACAGCAACATCGTGCCTTGGCAGCTCCAGGCCCGCCGCTATGGCTTCAAGCTTCGTGTGGTTCCCATGCTCGACGACGGCACCCTCGACCAGGCCGCCTACCGCAAGCTCTTCAACGAGCATACGCGCTTCGTCAGCCTTGCCCACGTGAGCAACGTCCTCGGCACCGTCAACCCCGTGAAGGAGATGGTGGCCTATGCACACAGCCACGGCGTACCCGTGCTTGTGGATGGCGCGCAGAGTACCCCGCATTTCAAGGTAGACATGCAGGATCTTGACTGCGACTTCTTCGCCTTCTCCGGCCACAAGATGTATGGCCCCACGGGCGTAGGCGTGTTGTATGGTAAGGAATCCTGGCTCGACAAGCTTCCACCTTACCAGGGTGGGGGAGAGATGATAGAGCATGTCAGTTTCGAGCATACCACCTTTGAACGTCCGCCCTTGAAGTTTGAGGCCGGCACGCCCGACTATGTGGCCACCCACGGATTGGCAGTGGCCATAGGCTATCTCAATGCGCTGGGCATGGACAATGTCAGTGCCCACGAGCATGAGCTCACCGCCTACGCCATGCGCCGCTTGGGCGAGATTGATGGCATGCGCCTCTTCGGCACAGCCCCCGGCAAGGATGCCGTGGTGAGTTTCCTCGTTGGCCATATCCACCACATGGACATGGGTACGCTTCTCGACCGTCTCGGCATTGCCGTCCGCACGGGCCACCACTGCGCCCAGCCCTTGATGGATCGCTTGGGCGTGTTGGGCACAGTGCGCGCCTCCTTTGCCTTGTACAACACCAAGGAGGAGGTGGACCAGCTCGTCGAGGGCATACTGCGCGTGGCCAAGATGTTCTGATGCGACAGTCGAGGGTGGGGGGGCAGACTCAGGCACGCCCCCTCAGAAATAAAAGCCGTATCATTCCAAAAGTTGGATGATACGGCTTTTTTTGTGCTCATTGCTTGTGCAGCGCCTCCCTGCATTTTTCCAATGCCCATCCGAACCAAAGCATGTTTATGGCCCGGGCCATGAGGCTGATGTCGGCGGGAAAGACGGCTGCGATGAGGGCCACTTGCGCGTTGACGAGCCATAGTGTCTGGCTGCGGTTCAACTTCTCTTCGATTAGTCGCGAATAGTAGTCCGTCAGCCAGTCCACGGGTTCCATCAGCCAGTCAGCCAGTCTTCTCATCGCTTCCTTCTTGGCGTTGGCACCCTTCGTGTTTTCGGCATTGATTGTTATTCTCTGTTCCATAGTCGTGAATGGGATTAGTTTCATTTTCTGATTGCAAAATTAACCCCTTGCCATGCAACTTTGCTTCATTGTTTGGATTCTTTTGTTAAACCGCCCGCTTCCCCGTTTTTTAGGAGGTGCGGCGTCCCCGCCGCACATTCATTCGCAGCGTCCCGCCGCACATTCATCCACTTCGTCCCCGTCCAGCATTCTTGCACGGCGGGACGCCGTGCCTCCTACTTTATGTGGCCGCACCTCTTTGTGGTGCCCTTTTTCGCCTCAATGAAAGTAGAGGAACGGGCGGTGAGAGCTGTCCTTCGTCAGCTTGCCATTGTTCACGAAGAGGTTGAGCCAACGCCTCGCCTTGTATTCGCTCAGTCCGAATTCCGAGAGCTTCGTCTGCTTGGTGATGTAGCGGTGCGTCGCGAGATAGCCAGCCACCTTGCCCCACAACACCTCTTCCTCATATTTGGCCGATAGGGTGGAGTAGTCCGACTTGGTGAAGCTTACGTTCCGGCCAATCTCGGTGAGCAACTTCTTTTCCGGCCGGAAGTGGATGTTTCTCACACGGATGTCCTTGCCAGTGATCTTTCCGTTGGCTTTCTTGGCGGGAGGAGTGTTTGCCACGGCCAACGACAGGTAGCCCATCTCCGGCAGATGGAACCTTTTGCCCTGCGACAGTTCTCGGATGGCGATTTCGCTGATTTCTGTCATCACGGCCTTCACGTCGGATGCCTTCAACGTGCATGAAGCCTCAATCTCCCTCAGCAGTTGCTCTGTAGGCATGGCTTTCTCGTTTCTCAGCTTGACAAAGACGCGGCTCTTGCCCGTGCCTTGTGCATTCTCGATTTTGTGTACTTCGTATTTCATTTTCATGGTATTGATGGTCTCTTGGAGGTGCGGCGTCCCGCCGCACATTCAGCCGCAGTGTCCCCCCGCACTTTCTTGCACGGCGGGACGCCGTGCCTCCTACTTGTCAGCTGCAAAGATAAACAATCGTTCACGGATTTCCCAATTCCAACAGGCTGTCTTTTTTTAAATATGGTTGACACCTCAAAAAGAAAAGATGGAAAAGAAAAAAGAGAGGCTCCAATCCCTATTGGATCGCAGTAAGTTAGAGAAG
>SFCY01000057.1 GCA_004558865.1 Bacteroidales bacterium | reverse complement strand
GAAGATAAATGCACCTAACGCAAAGACAAACAGCAATATGGAAGCGTCCAATCGGTTGGCCGGGATCGTCATTTGCGTCTGGATAAACCACGGGCCGAAAATTCCGAAGAGAACAATAATTCCCCCCGCAAGTACAACACTTAGTTTCAGACTCGAAGAAAAAATTCCCCTTAATTGCTCATGGTCTCCCTTGCCGATGGCAAAGGAATAAAACCGCTGGGTTGACATTGCCAATGTACTGCTTACACAGGAGCTTGCCGTAACAAGAGCGGCTATGGCGTTGTAGATGCCATAGTCAACGATGCCCATGCCTTTCAGTACAAGTCTGACAGCAAAGAGGTTCACAAGTGTGAGCACCAACATCCTTATGAACAGCACAATCGAGTTTAGTGCTATCCGTTTAGATCTTGGTGCAAAGTTTCTTTCATTGTTCAATCCTTCATTTCTCAACATTACTCCGAGATGATTAAGCTTCGGATGGAATAAAGCGAAATAACAACAAAAGCAAGGAATGTCATAACAATGACGAAAATCATACGCTTCGGTCCTGCTGGTTTCAATGGCACGGTTGGCTTCTGGATAACTGTGAAAGCTGGGGTGCGCTCCTGCAATTTGGCTTGAGCTTGCTGCATCTGAGTGGCCATTGTCGAATAAGTGTTGTAAAGGAGTTGCATCTCGTTCTCCAAATCTTCCTCTTTCGATTTGAAACTGGGCAGTATGATGTCGGTATTGGCATCAGCATAGGATCCGTATGTCTGACGCGCACGCTCATACTTACTCTTGGCCTCGGAACAGAGCTTTTTGTAATACTCGTAGTCGTTGCGGGCTTTCTTGGTTCTGTATTGTGTGATGCTTTGTTGGAGCAGCGACCTTACCGTGTCAGCAATGGTGGCGCATATCAAAGGATCCTGTGCCTCTACAGCAATGGTGATGGCATAAGTCTTCTTGTCGATGTTACAACTTAAGCTCGATCGTATGGCATCGATGACGGCAGTCTGCTCTCTGTTGAGCCATTGAGGATTCAATTTGTTTCCTTTAGGAGCGGGAAATTTGTCCTTGGTTTCAAATGGTTTCCTTAACAGAGAAATGAAGCCGCTCCAGAATGGCTTTTCCTGTTTTGTGGCGATATAGTCGTAATATGTTGTGTTGATTTTGTTGTCAATCGTCTTAACCCTGACGTTTGAAAGTCTACAGATGAAACTGTTGGAATTCATCAAGTCTGGGTAGAGGTCTGGCAGGATGGCATCCGCTCCTTGTTGTGTATTGCCCAAATCAATGCCAAAGGACGAGGCGATGTCGCCAAGCGAACCGCCACTGAAACTGGACAACTCGGGTGCAAGCATCGTCGATGAATTGTAGTAGCGAGGTATGCAGACGATATAGAGACAAGCAATGATGAAAGTTGCGGGTAGGCCTATGAGATAGGCCTTCTTATATTTTAACATCAACTTCACAATGGCTGTGAGGTCTATCTGCTTGATTTTATTATCTTGTTCTTGTGCCATATCAAGGAAAATCGTTATGATTCGAGTTCAAAAAATTACTTGCCCATGTTGGCGATGGTAGCGATCATCGTGGCTATGCTGGCCATGCTGGAGCCCAAGGTAGCCATCTCGGCGGGCGTTGTCCTGCGCGTGATCTTGCTGGGCACTACAATCTCGCAACCGGCCTCCACCTTGGCGCCGTGGCTCACCTTGGCCACCATACCATTCATATATATAATGTAGGCATTGTTCTTGCGCGCGTTCTGGGCAAAGCCACCGGCTGAATTGATGTAATATCTGGCGCTCCTGCCGCGCTCGAAGGCCACCGTGTTGGGATACATCACGGCTCCGTTGATCTTCACCGTGGCATTGTAGCGCGGAAGCAGCAGACGGTCGCCCTCGCGCAGCACGATGTTGGCGTCGCTATTCGGGTCCTTCATCGCCTTGTCGAGCTGGATGCCCACAGAGTAGGTGCCGGGCACTTGGAACTTCTTCAACTGTGTGTTCTTGTTGCTCTCGGCGAAGTTGGACAGGCTGGATCCGCCATTCGCCCCGCTGGCCATGATTTCCATCAACTCGTTCTGCTGTTGCTCCTGGGCCATCTGATAGGCAGTCTGCATACGCTTGCTCTCCTCCTCATTGGGCTTCCGCTCCAAACGCGCGCCGCGGATATAGGCCAAGTCAGTGGGGCCACCGGCCATGGCAATGAGGTCGGTCAGCCGGGCGTTGCGCTTGGTCAGGGTGTAGGTGCCGGGGAAGGCCACCTCGCCGTCGACGGTCACATTCTGCTGGTCGCTGTAGCCAGGACTCTTGAACACGTACACCTCGTCGAATGGCATGAGGATGAAGCCCGGCGTGCCGTCGATGACGAAGCCGTCTTTCAGGGCCATCTCAAACTGCTGTCCGATGATGCTGTCGGGTCGCTCGGCGTTGGGGTCGCTGACGCGGCGGCTCACGCTGACCTTGGCCGTAGAGGCCTTGTCGGTCAGTCCGCCGGCCTGGAGGATGAAGTCCTCCACCGTCTCATTGTCGGCATATTGGTAGATGCCGGGGTATTGCACCTCGCCTCGGATGGTGAGGGTGCGCGGGGTCATCGTTGATGTCTTGGTCGGAATGAAGAGGATGTCGTTCTCCTCCAAGGGGATGTCGGCCACTTTCCCGCTCATGATGCCGTCCACGTCCACGCTAATCACCTTGAGCGTGCGGTCCTCCTTCATGCGGTGCATCACAGCGTGGGCGGTGAAGGCGTCCTCCGTGCATCCCTCGGCATGCTCGATGAGGGTGCGCACACTGTTGACGTCCTTGCCCAGGTTGTACATGCCGGGGCGGAACACGGCGCCCTTTATCTCCACGGTGTTCTCATAGCGGGGCAGTATGGAATCGACGGTGACGGAGTCGCCATCGCTCACGCGGAAGCTCGTCATGTCGAACTCGCCCACGTTGAACACGCTGCGCTCGCGTCCTGTCTTGCGGTTGACGCGCACGCTCTTGGTGTAGGCGTCGCCGGTGAATCCTCCAGAGTATTTCAGCAGGGTGGCCACGCTCTCGTTCTTCTTCATCTCGTAGAACATGGGGCGCTTCACCTTGCCGCGGATTTCCACCAAACAGTCGTAGGGACCCACCACGATGACATCGTTGTCGGCCAGGCGCACATTGCCCTTCAGCTTGCCATTGAGGATGTAGTCGTAGATGTCCACCACGGAAACCAGTCGGTTGTTGCGGTACACCTTGATGTTGCGCAGCGTTCCCAAGTCGTTGGTTCCACCGGCCATGTAGAGGGCGTGGAACACAGTGGCGAAGGCGGAGAGCGTGTAGGTGCCCGGGGTCTTCACCTCGCCCATCACGTTGACCATGATGGTGCGCGTCTGGCCCACGGTGAGCTTCACGCGGCTGCTCTTGTAGCGCGAGCCCAGGGTCTGGCGCAGCTTGGCGTTGGCCTGGGCCACGGTGAGTCCGCTCACCTGCACGGGGCCATAGTCCTCGATGGTGATTTCGCCGTCGGGCGACACCGTGGCGTTGTAGGTCTTCTGCGAGGCACCGTAGATGTCGACTATCACCGCGTCGCCGGGACCCAAATGGTAGTTCTGCGGGGTGGCGATGTTCATTTCAGGCTCGAATGTGAGCATCTTGTTGTTGAAGATGTCGCGTCCGAACACCTGCTTCTGTTTCTTTCTCCTCTCCTCCAACAGCATTTCCAGCATCTGTGTGGAGTCCATGGGGATGATGCCGTTCAGCTCGTCCTCCATGCCGATGAAGTCAGGGTCGCTGGGGTCGTATTCCTGTTGCCACTTCACATTGTCGGATATGCCCAAGTTGCTGTAGTTGCCGCGGTTCTCCTGCAGGTTGATTTCCTGCTGCGTCTTCTTCTTGGTGAAATCGTTGCGGGTCTGGCCGTTGTTGGTGCGCATGCGCGAGTTGTCAAACTGCGCGGCGTTGTCCTGCGTCTGTCCCAGTCCGCTTTGCTTCATCTGGCGTTCATATTTGTTCCTCACCCTCCTAATCTGGGTGATGTCGACGCCGCTCTGCATGAGCTTGGTCACGATTTGCGCCTGTGAGGAGCCGCGGTTGTGCTCTTTCACAATCATCTCCATCACCTGGCTGTCGGTCATCGACGACTGGGCCAAGGCACACAAGGGCGTCATCATCAGAAGAAATAGGAAACAGATGATTTTCTTCATGTTGCTTATAAGTGCTGTTAAAGGTTTGGCCTCCACGCCCGCTGCGTTCGCATCGCCACGGGTCGTGTCGGCATTTGATAATGGTTTCTTCTTATGGAAATATAACCAATTTCTGGCCAATTTGTTGCAAAGGTACGATTATTTTTTCTAATAAAGCTTTCCCTCTGTCGATTTTTTGTTATATTTGCTCCCATGAACGGCATATCCCTATTGATACCCACCTACAACGACCGCTGCCTGCAGTTGGCCCGCGACTTGTGGTCGCAGGCCAAGGAGTTGGGCGCTCCCTTCGAACTGCTGGCGGGCGACGACGGCTCCACCGACAAAAGCGTGGTGGCCGACAACCGACGCATCAACTCGCTTTCCGGCTGTCGCTACATTGAGCGGCCGCTCAACGAGGGCCGTGCCGCGGTGAGGAACTTCCTTGCCCGCGAGGCGCGATTCGACACACTCGTCTTCGTGGATGCGGGGCGGGGAGTGGCCAGAGACACTTTCCTTGCGGAATATGCCAGGCTGCTGTCGCAGCATCGGATGTTCTTCTACGGGGGATATGTGATGGAACGTCACAGCCGCGCCAACCTCCGCAGCGTGTATGAGGACGCGCGGGCTTCGCGCCATACCGCCCAGTGCCGCTCCCTGCATCCTTATCTTGACTTCAACACCTGCAACTTCGCATGTCCGCGGGATTTGTTCCTCCGTTACCCGTTGGACGAGCGGTTCCGCCATTATGGTTTTGAGGATGTGCTCTACGGCAAGCGGCTTCATGCGGCGGGGGTCAAGATATGCCATGTCGACAATCCTGTGGCGTTGGTGGGCTTCGACAGCAATGCCCACTTTGTGGCCAAGTGGGAGGAGGCCCTTGCCACGCTCTGCCAGTTCCAGGACGAGCTGCGCGGCTATTCGCGCATGTTGGCGATGACCGACAACCTCGGGCGGTTCCGGCTCTTGCCCTTGGTGAGGCTTTGGCACCGCATGTTCGCGCCCTTGGAGCGTCGCCAGCTCTTGGGCGCGCGCCCTTCCCTGCTTGTCTTCGAGTTTTACAGGCTGGGCTATTTTGCCTGCCTGCTTTCGGGCGGACGAGGCGGGCGGAGCGCAATGTGAGGGGGCCGAGGAGGGGGGGCTGCGGGAGAGGGCTGCTGTGGTACAGCAGCATACCGAACACAAACAGCAGCAGGGCGAACACAGACTGCAGCAGGGCGAACACAGACAGCAGCAGGGCGAACACGGGGGCGCAAACAGGGTCGCGGCAGGGCAACACTATGTTTTTGCTAAGTTTTTATGGTAAGATGTTGTTTGTTTCGGATATTTTCGTTAGATTTGCAACAACATTATAAAGCAGGCCATCACCGTCGACCTTAACCTACGACGTTAGTTGAATATGAAGTTATAGAGAATATGTTGAGCATCATCATTCCAGTTTATAAAACCGAGGCAACACTTGAGCGCTGCCTAATGAGCGTGCTGCGCCAGCAGGTCGACATGGAAGTCATCCTCGTCGACGACGGATCGCCCGACAGGTGTCCGCAGCTCTGCGACGAATGGTACCGCCGCGACCCACGTGTGAGGACCATCCATCAGGCAAACAAGGGACTTAGCGCGGCGCGCAACACAGGCATAGAACAGGCGCGGGGCGAGTATCTCACCTTTGTGGATTCCGACGACTACCTCTCCGCCGACACATACGAGCCGCTGATGCATACACTCGCCCAGCATCCGGAATACGACATCTTGGAGTTTGGCGTGGTGAAATTCGAGAACTCCAATGAGCGGCAAGACATCATCCTCGCCGACAGGGTCTACCACAACCGGATGGACTATTGGCTGCGGGCCAGGGCCTACGACCACTCCTACGCTTGGAACAAGATCTACAGGCGCTGGATTTTCGACCATGTCCGCTTCCCCGAAGGCCGTGTGTTTGAGGATGTGCAGACGTTGCCGCTGTTGGTTCGCCAAGCACAGTGTGTGGCCACGGCGTCGTCGGGCTGCTACCACTACACGCTCAACAAGAACGGCATCACCCGCAGGGCGGGGGCCAAGGAGGTGGCCCAACTCCTGGAGGCCCATCTGCCCCTCTTGCAGGAAATCCTGAGGGGCGATGCCCGCGCGCTCGATGCCGACGGAGACCTGAGCCGCTACTATCTGATGGTGCTGAACATCCAAATCACCTACATGCTCCTTTCGGGTAAGGCTCCCGAGATTCCCCACTACGCATTCCGCATTCCTTTTGGATTGCCCCTGCGCACCCGGCTCAAGGATTGGTGCATCCGCCTGTTCGGACTCAAGACCTACGTGCGGCTGCTCCGTATGATGCCCTTGGTGCAGCGCAGGTTAAGCTAAGAAGACCCGCCCCCTCCCTACAAAAGGAGGGGAAAACCCATCACCCAAAATGAATGCACGCAAAGGCGTGCATCCGCCGCGGGGGGACGTGCCTTTGCGTTCTTTGCGCCTTTGCGAGATAAAAACTCAAGGGATGGCGGCGTGCATCCCAACCACAGCGATGCGGCGAGAGGCCGCAGCCGGGGCGACGGCGAAATTTGTCAACAACCTAAAACAAGACCTAAAAAGTGTGTAAACGCCCATTGGCAAAGGCCAAAGCGGAAGATGGGGCTAAGGAACGGCAACAAGAATAAAAATTCTTTTTCAATACCCAAGCAATAAATGGACAATAGTTGCGTTTAACAAGTATAAAAAACACCGTATAGCATGACAACATGGCAAATGACACAAACCACTACTATGGCAGTAAGAGAATACGTCTATGATGGCATGACTGAGGTTGAACGCGACACAAAACGCCTTGTTGACTTTTTCACCTCATTGGTCTGCCTCATCGTTTTCTCACCCTTGTTCCTTATCTGCTACATCGCAGTCAGACTGGAGGATGGCGGCCCCGCTTTGTTCAAGCAGGAACGCATCGGCCGCTTCGGCCGCCCATTCTACATCTACAAGTTCCGCAGCATGAGAGTGGACGCCGAGAAGGACGGTCCGCAGCTCTTCAAGCACGAGAAAGACGACCGCCTGACCAAGGTGGGACGCTTTCTCCGCGCCCATCACCTCGACGAGCTGCCCCAGCTCTACAATGTCTTCATTGGCGACATGGCCTTTGTGGGCCCGCGACCGGAACGCAAATACTACATAGACAAAATCATGGAGCACGACCCACGCTATCGCTGCCTGTACCAGATTCGCCCGGGCGTTACCTCCTACGCCACGCTCTACAACGGCTACACCGATACGATGGAGAAGATGCTCCGCCGACTGGAACTCGACCTCTACTATCTGGAACACCGCTCATGGTGGTTCGACATCAAGATACTCATCAACACATTCATGAATATCGCCTTCGGAAAAATATTTTAAACATCCCCGCAAGAGAACTCAACTGCCACCTACGGCCAGTTGAGTTTTTTTGTTGGGAGGAGGCGCAATCGCCCCATAGCACGCACCCTATCGCGGATGACGTGCGGGGAGGGTTGGATCCGGCCAAAGGTCATGCCACAAACGTTCGCAGACAGACATGGAGTGATGATTGCGTTGCGTGAAAGTCCGTGTTTTCCTGTGGCCATTAATAATAAAGGCCGGTTCTACCATGAACCATGCATGATGTGCGATAGGGTTTTTCCCCCTCCACATTAGGGAAAATCCTTTTTGGGGCTTATCGTTTTATCCTATCTTTGCACTGTGAAGAAAAGAAACTGATTGTTGAATACAAAAACCAAACAAGAATATGAAAAAGTTCATCTTAGCGCTCGTAGCACTGTTCGCAGTGACAGTCTCGGCAAATGCAATGAGTTATGAGCAGGCACGCAGGCAGGCCTTGTTCCTGACCGACAAGATGGCATACGAACTCAATCTCACCGATGAGCAATATGAGGCCGCATACGAGATCAACCTCGACTACCTGCTCGGCGTGGATTCCTACGACGACCTGTATGGAATGTACTGGCGGCAGCGCAACCTCGACTTGAGCTATGTGCTCCTCGACTGGCAATACCGCATGTATGTGGATGCAGCCTACTTCTACCGTCCCCTCTATTGGGACGGAGGCTACTGGCACTTCGGCATCTACGCCCGCTATCCGCACCGCGACTACTTCTACTTCGGCTGCCCCCACTTCTACACCGTATACCGCGGCGGACACAGCTGGAGGATGAACGGCGGCCGCAGCTGGTATGAGGGACGCTTCTACGGTCCGCGCAACAGAGACAGGCACGACTTCTCGGGCATGCGCAACCGCTACGACAGGGGCGACTTCGGACGTGGCACCGTGGCCCACAATGGTGAGTTCGGCAATGGCAGCCGTCCGTCAAACCGCGGTGGGGAGAGCATGGTCCGCTCCGACGGCTCACGCGCCTACGGGGGCAGGACGACCACGCTGTCGCCCCAGCGCAACAACAGGGGCCAAAGCTTTGGCCGGGCCGACAACAGCGCCGCCAACCGCAACAACAACGCCGTGAGCCCGCGCACGATGGGCAACGCGAGCCGCGCCCAGTCGGTGCAGCCCCAGCAGCGCGGCGGCTTGCGCCCGCAGACTGACGTGCAGCGCGAAAACACCGGCGCGCGTCGTGGAGGCTCTGGCTTTGGCAGCAGCACGCGCACCACAGTGACGCGTCCGTCGTCGACGGAACGCTTCTACTCCACTCCATCGCGCTCCTTCACTCCGCAGCGCAGCAACGGCAACTTCAACCAGCAGCCCTCGCGAAGCTATTCTGCCCCGTCGCGAAGCTATTCCGCCCCGTCGCGAAGCTTCAGCTCGCCATCACCAAGCTACTCTTCGCCCTCGCGCAGTTTCTCCGCTCCCTCGCGCAGCTCTGCTCCTTCCATGAACCGCAGCAATGGTGGCGGGTCGCGCAGTGGCTCAACCTCTTTTGGAGGTCGACGCTGACCCACGCTCAATGCAAGGATGATTCAGAGACAACACTTTTATTTGTATGAACAATCATAAAAGGGGGAACCTCCACGGCTGTGGAAGTTCCCCCTTAATGCATAATTCATAATGCATAATGGGCGTTCGCCATGCATGCAAGCGGGTGGCCCCCACAGCGCGCCTACTTTCTCAGCTCCAAAAGGATGCTCACAACCCTCTCGGCGCTGCGGCCGTCCCAGCGGTCGGGTATGCCAGACGGCTTCCACCGCCCGACCGCCATGTCGCCCACGGCCTGGCGCAGCCGCTCGGGATCTTCGCCCACAAGCACGTTTGTGCCCACCTTCACGGTCTCGATATGTTCCGTGTAGCTGTTGAGCGTGATGCAGGGAATGCCGTTGAACGTAGCCTCCTCGGCCACGTTGCCCGAGTCGGTGATGATGCCCTTGGCATGCGACGTGAGATACATGAAGTCGAGATAGCCCAACGGCTCCACCAGCCTGAGGTCGAAGTGGGCGTCGGCCATCGCTCCACGAATGGCCTCAGCTGCCTTTCCGCGCAGGGGAGCCACCACGGGTATCTTGCCATCGCCCAGCACCTGGGCCACAGCAGCCATCATGCCGTGCATGTTCTGCCGGTCGGCGATGAGCCGCTTGCGGTTGAGCGTGAAGACGATATACTCTCCCTCGTTCAATTTATTGGCATCCATCATCGCGGGCCGCTTGAAGTTGGCGTGGAGCAGCCTCAGGTTGTCGATGAGGATGTTGCCCACCCTATACACTTTCGACAGCTCTGCCCCCTCGCGGTTGGCGATGGAGTTGTTGCTGATGCCGGCGGTGAAGAGGATGTCGCTCAGTCCGTCGATGACCAGGCGGTTGATTTCCTTGGGCATGTTGATGTCGAAAGAGCGGGTGCCGGCGGCGATGTGGGCCAGCGTGAGTCCCTGCTTCTTCGTCACGATGGCCACGCCCATGGTTGACGAGAGGTCGTCGACCACCACCACCACGTCGGTGGGATGCCCTTGGAGGTAATGCTCAAACTTCGCCATCACCTCGCCCACGAGGACATTGAGGTTGTCGCAGTCTACCCCAAGATAGGTTGTGGGCTTGTGGATCTGCAAGTCGGCAAAGAGCGAGTCCTCCACGGTGGGGTCGTCCTCACGGCCGGAATATACCAGCTCATAGTGGAGCGGTTTCTGATTGCCCTCTTGCTGATAGCGCTCGATGGCACGGATGAGGGGCGCCACCTTGATGAAGTTGGGGCGCGCGCCTGCTACAATACATATATTCATAAGCGTAACAATTTCCCAATGCTTGATAAATCATTGCAAAGATAACCATTATCGGCTGATTGTCCAAGGTTTTCGCCGTCTTTTACGCGCCACACTGACGGTTTTAGGGCGTATGGTTGTCAGACTAAGGTCAAACCTGAATGTCCTCCTCGTCAGTGTTTCCAGCGAAAGAGGCATAAAGGGAGAAGTTGGTCGCATAGAGTTCCGGCGCGCACAGACGATAAAGCTTCTTCGACTGGGAGATGACAAAGAAGTCCAAAAAGGTTTTGGCAAAGGCGCTGAAGTCAGATGTCTTGCTGAGATGGCAAATGCTGTCGGAGTCCAATACGATGACAGGCAAATCCTCCACCTCCCTGAGGAACCGCTTGCTGTCGGAGAATATCACGACGGGCAGGTCGGTGTCCTCAGCCACTCTCCCTACGGCTGCCCTGCAGCGCGAGAGAAGATCCTTTTGCCGCTCTACGGGAAGGATGGGATACTTGGAGCTCTCAAACTGTCCCAAGGCATTGACAAACCGCGCATGGACCGACACGTAGCCTTTGGCCGTCAACCCCGTGCCGGCCAACAGCCTCCTCATCATGTCGCTGGGCTGGAAAAGCTCATTGAAAAGACTGCCAAAACGCTTGTCGAAGTCGCTCACTCCATTCACGTAGAACAGGTCGTCGCCCTTATAACAACAACAAACGTATTCCTTGTTGGGCCTCAACTTGCAGCCCAATCCCTTTCTCAGGCCAGAATAGATGAAGAACCTTGTATTCCTTATCGAATAAGCGGGCCCATGGCCATCGCATTGCCATCGAACCCGACTCTCGGAAAGGAAATCGCTCAAGGGAAAAGGCTCTCTCCACACGATCTTGAACGAATATCCATTTTGCTTCGCTATGTAATAGCAGCCCAAGATGGCTTTCAGGCGATCGGCCAATCCCGGATGGGAATAATGAGGGTCGAAGACAAAATGAAAGACGTTGGCATTGGGGCTCGGCATTAGGGTCGCCCTCCTTACATACCTTATCTCAAAGAGTATTCCCTTAAGGACAGTAAGGAGTTCTTTGCCCCTCTGTCCGCCAATCCGATATATAAAATACTTGATTTTGTCGATCATAATTCATTTTGATGCAAAGGTACGAAAAAATACCAACTGTACGAATGAAAACCACCAATTTTATCCATCGCCATTGGATTATGGCGAGCCCTGGCTTGGCTACGGACACGCGAAGAACCGTCTGCCAAGGTTTCGTGACAGCCGCCACGAACTATCGTGCCTGTTGCCACGAACTATCGCACCAGTTGCCACGAAATATCGTACCGATTGCCACGAATGATGCGCAAGGCATGTTGACAGAACCAAAAGACTGCTTATTCGAGACAGCGAGGACATTCTCAGCCAACGCATATCAAGGGGGGGGGGCATGGAGGCCCTCTGCAGGTGCCGTGGAGACCCTAAGCCCCCCTCCCTACGAAGGGAAGGGAATCCCATCGCCCCACAATGAATGCACCCAAAGGCGCGCTTCCTATAATGTGTTCCAAAGCATGCATCCGATGCAGGGGAGACCTTCTACTTCGTTCTTTGCGCCTTTGTAAGATAAAAAAAGGGATGCACACGGATAAGCATAAGACAACATGAATGACAGGGCCATCGTTTATCCATCATTTTTTCGTAACTTTGCAGCCGTTATGTTGATGCTTATCACCATGCTCGCCTATTTTGGGCTGCTGATGCTTGTCAGCCGCCTCACGTCGCGACGGGCCGACAACGACACTTTCTTCCGCGGCAACAGGCAGTCGCCGTGGTATTTGGTAGCGTTTGGGATGATTGGCGCCAGCATCTCGGGCATCACGTTCGTGTCGGTGCCCGGCATGGTGCTGAAGACCGACTTCACCTATCTGCAAATGTGCCTGGGGTTCATCCTTGGCTATTTTGCGGTGGCCTTCATTCTGCTGCCGGTTTACTACAGGCTCAACCTCACCACCATCTACTCCTATCTGCAACGCAGGATGGGACGGCGCAGCTACAAGACGGGGGCGTCGTTCTTCCTACTGAGCAAGATGGCCAACGCGGCGGCACGGTTCTATGTGGTATGCATTGTGCTGCAAGAGTTCGTGCTCAATCGCTACAATGTGCCCTTCCCCGTGACCGTCACCTGCCTTGTGGCCCTCATCTGGCTCTACACGCGGCGCGGCGGCATCAAGACATTGGTATGGACCGACACGCTGCAAACATTCTGTATGCTCACCGCATTAGTGCTCATCATCCTGCAAGTGGCCGGCGCGCTCCATCTCTCTCCCACCGAGGCTGTGGGCAGCATCATGGCCGACAGCCATTCGCGCGTGTTTGTTTTTGACGATTGGAGCTCGCGGCAAAACTTCTGGAAGCAGTTTCTCAGCGGCATCTTTGTGGTCATCGTGATGACGGGCCTCGACCAGGACCTCATGCAGAAGAACCTGACCTGCAAGTCGCTTCGCGACGCACAAAAGGACGTGTGCACCTACGGGTTTGCCTTCGTGCCGGTGAACCTGCTCTTCCTCGCTCTCGGCGTCCTGCTGCTCCATCTGGCCCAGCGCGAGGGCGCGGTGCCTCAAGCCGGCGACCAGCTCGTGCCGATGTTTGCCGCCACCGGGCGGTTGGGCGACATTGTCGTCGTGCTGTTCACCTTGGGCGTGGTTGCCGCCTCTTTCTCCAGTGCCGACTCAGCCCTGACGGCTCTGACCACAAGCTTCTGCGTGGACATCTGCGAGCGGCAGGGCGACGAGCGGCTGCGCAAGCGCGTCCACTTGCTGATGGCAGTGGTGTTTGTGGCGTTCATCATCGCCTTCAGACTGTTCAACTCCATGAGCATCATCGACGCCATCTACACGCTCTGCTCCTACACCTACGGCCCGCTGCTGGGCATCTTCGCCTACGGTCTCGCCACCCATCGCAGCGTTGACGACCGATGGGTGCCCTACATCTGCTTGGCCTCTCCCCTGCTCTGCCTGCTGATCGACACTGTGGCAGACAACTTCGCGGGCTACAAATTTGGCTATGAGATGCTGATGCTCAATGGCGGCCTGACCTTCGCTGGACTGTGGATTTCAGGGGGGGAAAGAAGAGCCTCTTGACAGCTGACACATAAGGTCGGTTCTAAAGAGGCGTATTGGCCTATCGTCCACCTTTTCTTGCCATGGCAGAGCTCAAGCAAGCTTGGCTCTGCTCATTTGGCTTATCAAAAAGGTTCTGCCAGCTATCGGGACTCAAAACATTAGTTGAAGAGGGAGCGTAGCGGGCTAAACGACCGATGAGACCAGACGTTTTGGATGCGATAGAAGCAGAAGACTACCGAAATAACATTTATCCATATCGGCTTGGTTTCTAATCCTAATTATTAGGATGTTCAATATGGTGTACCAGAAAATATCGTCGCACCCGATAAAGCCTGTGCATTTTAGTTTTTGAAACCAAAACCAAGAAAACCCCTTTGTGCCAGCGCCAAGGGCTTAGACCCTCAGCCCCTACAATGGCAGATTCTCCTGCGTCGAATCTTGGCGCTGACACAAAGGAAAACCTTGAAAACAGGCTATCGCGGCGTGAGGTCCGCTGCCCTCTGCGGACAAGTAAGCCTTATAGGTTTTGTAGGTTTGTAGGGACAGGGGCCGCGCCAGCCTGTTTTCATGGTTTTTCTTGCTGTGATGCAAGCCTGAGGCA
>SFCY01000189.1 GCA_004558865.1 Bacteroidales bacterium | reverse complement strand
TTCTGCATCTATCGGTCTCAAAACGTCAAGTCTCATCGGTCGTGTAGCCCGCTACACTCCCTCTTCAACTTACGTTTTGAGACTCGATATCTTGCAGAATACGACTCGACCTAATTTATAGAACCAGCCTTAAAAGTCGATGTCCACGCCCACGCCCAGCACTTTGTTGGTGCGCACGAAGTCGTCGGAGCATTCCACCCTCACGCCTTGTATGTCCTGCTCGTAGTTTTTCTTGAAGTGCTTGTAGTCTGTGAAGAAGTAGGCCAGGTTCACCTTCATCCTCTTCGTGACGCTGAACTTGGCCCCGAAGCCGAGGCTGTAGCTGCTCGTCACGAAGCTCATGTCGCTGAGCGCCTTGCCGTCGCCGAGTCCATAGTCGGTGATCTGGCCTCCGCAGCTCACGAGGATGTCCTTGGTGATGTCCCATTCCACTCCGGCCAGGTATTCGCGCGTGTTGTGGCTCAGGTGCTTCTGGCGCCCGTTGGCCATGCGCGCGTTCTTGTCGAAGAAGTAGTGGGTGCTGGCCATCACGCGCAGGTTGGGCCTCACCGAGTATTGCATGCCCAGGGACCACAGGCCGGGCAGGTCGTTGGGCGTGTTGACACCGTCGGTGAAGAGCCCCGTGTCGTCGCGCTTGGTGTGGTTCTCGATGTTGAAGTGGGTGGTGAACTCCAACCGCGTGGCGAAGTTGAACTTCCCCGTCTTGTAGTCCACGCCGATGATGGGCGTGATGCCCCAGCCATATTGGTGGCAGTCGAGATACTTGTCGGCAAACTGCTCCTTGGCCTGGTTCATCTGCTCGGATGCGGCCTGGCATTTGGCGGCTTGCTCCAGGAAGGTCTTCTGCGACGCGGGGTCGCCGGCCATCTCCGATGCGCGCATCTTGTAGTAGAAGGCCATGTCGCTGTAGGTTGAGGCCTGTGTGTTGAAATAGTCGTAGAGCTTCACCTTCTCCCCTGCTATGGGGGCGGAGATGTTCATGATGTTGCCTTCGTATTTGTTCCAGATGTAGTTGAACCTTGCTCCTCCGTAGACGGCCCAGTGGTCGTTGAACTTGTAGGTGGCGCCAAACTGCAGGCCGAAGTCGAGCTGCGTGCCGTTCATATACGACTGAAGACTGTAGGAGGGCTGGTCGGTGGCGAGTCCCTTTTGGGCAAGGAGCGCTGGCACGAGGGCCACCACCCGCTCAAACGAGGCCAGGCCGTCGTTGAAGGTGGCCTTTCCGCCCCCGCCGTTGAGGGCGAAGCCCAATTGGAATCCCCAGTTGTCGTAGTTGAGTGCAGCCTGGAACGAGGGGAGCACGGGCACTGCGGCCTTTCCGCGGAACTTCTTCGTTCCGTCGTCGTTGCCTCCGTTCATCTTGAAGGGCTGGTAGAACACGCTTTCATAGGGAGTTCCCTTGAAGGCGGGCACATTCATGCCGCTGACGATGGTTCGCGTTTGGTACACGTTTTGCACGTTGAGCGACAAATGGAAGCCTTTGCCCAAGAAGGCCACTCCAGCGGGGTTGCTGTAAACGCCGTCGATGGCGATGACTCCGTCGCGTGCGAAATTGCGGTTGAACGATATGTTCTGATTGGTGTTGGTGAGAAATCCACCTGCCTGAACATTGCCTGCTGCAATCACTGCGGCGGCAAGTACCGCAAACTTTCCTTTAATCATCTTAATTAGTTTTAATCAATTCGTCCGCAAAGTTAGCAAAGTTGTTCTAATTAAGAATAATTCTTGCTTGTTTATTAATTAACATTAACACTGTGTCTTGTTTTGGTAGCTATTCAGTTCACCACTGGGGCCTTTCCCTGAGCAAAACGGGAAATAACAGATAAATGTTATATAGAAGCCATTCCCATCGTAGGGCGGGATTCCCCCGCCCTATTGTGTATATCCCTGCTTTATTGTTGCAAGCGTTAGTCTCACGATGCTACGGCTGACATATTCCATCTTTTTCTTAAGGCTGGTTCTATAAATTAGGCTGATAGAATAATCGATAAAGTGCAGTTGTCGTTTCGGTCGTCTTCTGCATCTATCGATCTCAAAACGTCAAGTCCCATCGGTCGTGCGGCCCGCAAAACATTGCTTTCCCAACTTCTGTGACAATTGCCACGGAATATCGCGACGGTTGGCACGGAATATCGTGACAGTTGCCACGGAATATCGTGACAGTTGCCACAGATTACAAAGAGCAGGAAATTGGGGAGACGGAAA
>SFCY01000002.1 GCA_004558865.1 Bacteroidales bacterium | reverse complement strand
TGAGGGCATTTGGGGGATGAAAACACCCTTTTTAACGAGATAGATAACCATTTTTAACTAATCAATGCCATCATCCGTTGCAATGTGGGTTAAGGCCAACAGGTTTGTGTTACCGTTCAGCTAATCTCTTGAGTAAGTTATGGAGTTCAATACCATGTAGCGTTTCCCCTTTGGGAGCAACTTTCCAGGCTATGGATGATCCACCGCCAAATTAAGAACGGTTCTATAAATTAGGTTAAGGAAATAAGGGTCAATGGATATTTTCCGTGGATTGGATATGTTGTTTCATTTCGTATAGTCCTGACTTCACCAATGAGTAAATGGTAATAGAAAGTCATGGACAGGCTTACCTCCAAAGGTGTGGTTCTGAAGTGACGGGGTAGCAGTCGAGCTTGCTCGTAAGGCTACTCCGTCACTTCAGAACCATAGCTCCAGTAAGAGCGTAGGCCTGAACATGACCATTTTCCTTCCCCTTTACATATAAACTTACCATGATTCCATGGAAAATATCCGCTGTGCCGTTTAACTGGGTCAACCAACATTAAAAATAAGGCTTAAAGTAGTCAACCAAAAGCGTTAAACCACAGCGTATCGGCTATCCTACATCTGTGGCAGTTGCCACGTTGTTGTGGGACAACTGTCACACTGTTATGGGACAACCGTCACGCAGTTATGCGTCAGCTGTCACACAATGCAGATAGCAATCACACAAGATTGGCAGGAACCGTTAAAGCGATCCGCTGTGCCGGAAATAATCACATTTCATCGTGGAAACTGAATCGACAATGTGCCGCGATTGGATGTTTTTTATTACTTTTGCAGCCAAATGAAGAAACTACTCATCATCATCGGCATGGCTCTCTTGGCTGCGGCAACCACAAGCTGCGGCAACCCATCCCAGACCCAGCGCGAGACTGGCGACACGCTAACGATGAGCCATGCCCGCAACATCATCATGGTAAGGCACAAGGACTATACGGAAGTGGCCCTTGCCAATCCATGGAAACGGGGGCAAAAGCTCATCACCTACGCCCTTGTGGACAGCAGCCATGGCCACGCCTCGGTGCCTGAGGGGATGGTCAGGGTGGGCATCCCCATCAAGCGTAGCCTGCTCTTCACCGCAGCCCACACCGAGCTAGCGAGGGAATTGGGAGCCACCAGCTGCATCAAGGGTGTGGCCGACGCCCAGTATATGCACCAGCCATGGCTCAAGTCTGCTATAAGCAGGAACAAGATAGTCGACTGCGGCAACAGCATGAAGCCCAACATGGAAAGCATCATGGCCCTCGCGCCGGACGCCATCTTCGTGTCGCCCTACGAGAACGGGAGCTATGGCAAACTGGAACATGCAGGCACTCCGCTCATCCTCTTGGCCGACTATATGGAGACCTCCGCTTTGGGACGCGCAGAATGGATGAAATTCTACGGACTCCTTTGGGGGAGGGAAAGGGAGGCCGAGCGGCTGTTTGACGATGTCTGCCGCCGCTACGACAGCATTAGCCACATAGCCCGAGAGGCCAAAGGGAAGCCGCAGGTGATGGCCGACCGCAAGACAGGCAGCGTATGGTATATGCCCGGCGGCAAGTCGACCGTGGCACAGCTCTATAGGGACGCCAACGCCGACTATGCCTTCAAGGATGACGGCCACAGCGGGAGTATTCCACTAAGTTTCGAGACCGTTCTTGAGAAAGCCGGACAAGCGGACGTCTGGCTGTTGAGCTTCAACAACAGCATCACGCGCGAGGGTCTTTTGGCTGAGTTTAGCGGCTACGGTCAGCTGAGGGCCATGAGAGGGGGCAAGGTCTACGGCTGCCCGGTGGACAGAAGCCGATACTTCGACGAGGCACCATTCCGTCCCGACCTGCTCTTGCGCGACATGGCCATCGTCTTCCATCCCGAACTCCGTTTGGGGCCATTGCGCTACTATCAACTCATACGCTGATGCTCCGACGACATCCATACTTGTTCCTCACTTTGGCCATCACGGCGCTTTCCCTGCTCTGCCTTGGCACGGGAGCCGCCCACATTCCTCCCACGGAAGTGCTGCGAATCCTCATGGGCGGCCATGGAGCGACTGATGTGCAACGCTTCATCGTGCTGGAATCGAGGCTGCCCCAAACCATAACGGCCCTGCTTTCGGGCGCGTCGCTGGCGGCTTGCGGACTGATGTTGCAGACAGCATTCCGCAATCCACTGGCCGGCCCCTCGATATTCGGCATATCAAGCGGTGCGAGCCTCGGGGTGGCTCTCGTGATGCTGATAGGGGGTGGCACCCTCACCGCAGGAGCCGCGACGCTGACGGGCACTGCGGCCGTTGTCAGCAGCGCTGCCTTAGGCTCCTTGGCGGTCACCGCGACTTTGGTGGCCATGGCGCAGTGGGTCAACTCGGCCACGATGCTCCTCATCGCCGGCATGATGATGGGCTACGTGAGCAGCTCCCTCGTGACTATGCTCAACTTGGCCGCCACCAATGAGGGCGTGAAAAACTACGTGGTTTGGGGCATGGGCGACTTCACCAGCGTCACTCTCGACATGCTGCCCCTCTACAGTCTGCTTTGCCTGACGCTCATGGCCGCCGCCCTGCTCTATGTCAAGCCCCTCAACGCCCTGCTCTTGGGACGGCAGTATGCAGAAAGCATTGGCGTCAACACGCTCCGTGCCCGCAACGGGCTGCTCGTCATCACAAGTCTGCTCGCAGCCACCGTGACCGCCTTCTGTGGCCCCGTGGCCTTCATCGGACTTGCCGTACCCCATTTGGCAAGGCTTCTTCTCCGCTCCGACAACCAGAGGCGGCTGCTGCCCACCTGCATACTCGCGGGGGCGGCTACAGCCCTGTTGTGCAATTGGATATGCAGCCTGCCTCTCCCAGGAGGCTCCGTGCCTCTCAACGCCGTGACACCCCTCATCGGAGCTCCCGTAATCCTGTTCGTAATCATTCATCACAGACAATACTAACCAATGGAAAAAGAGTTTCAACGCACTGCCATGCTGCTGGGCAACCCGGCCCTCAACACGTTGCTGGCCAGCAAAGTCTGCGTGGTGGGCATTGGAGGAGTCGGAGGCTTCGTGGTCGAGACCTTGGCAAGAAGCGGTGTGGGCGAACTGCACCTTGTGGACAGCGACAGAGTGGACGCCACCAACCTCAACCGCCAGCTCGTGGCCCTTCACTCCACTATAGGACAGTATAAGGTTGACGTCGCCCAACAGCGCATTCTCGACATCCACCCCAAATGCATCATAAAGACCTACAAGATGTTTTATCTGCCAGAGACTGCCGACGCCGTCGACTTGAGCAAGATGGACTATGTCGTGGACTGTGTGGACACAGTGAAGGCCAAAATACACCTTATCAAACAGTGTCGGCTCCTTGGCGTGCCTCTGATTTGCAGCATGGGGGCGGCCAACAAGATGGACCCAACGGCCTTCCGAGTGGACGACATCGAAAAGACCACCATGGATCCTTTGGCCAAGGTGATACGCAAGAAGCTTCGCCAGCTTGGCTTTAGGGGACAGAAAGTGGTGTGGAGCCCCGAGCCTCCCCTTGCCCCACTCAGCACGAGCGACGACGGCCAGAGCTTGCCGGCCAGCAACGCCTTTGTTCCACCTGCCGCGGGGTTGGTGATAGCCTCGGAAGTGGTGAAGGACTTGCTGCGGAAAAACCACACTTACCGCATACCCCCAGAGGAGGAGGCCAACAACCCCTACGCGAGGGAAGCAGCCGCCAAGGCTGGGAAATGGACGCAAGGCGGGACAGAAAATGCATGATTTGGGGGACAAACGACAATTTCTCACAAATTAGATTGTTCTTTTCATTTAATTTTCCTATTTTTGCAACAGAATTCAAATGACGATGATAGCATGAAACTGGCGATAATGACTACATCCACCTTTTTTGTGGAAGAAGACAACATTCTCACGTCATTTTTCAATGAGGGTTTGACCAATCTCCATTTGTTCAAACCTGGGCAGTCGCCACTCTATTCCGAACGGTTGCTCTCCCTTCTCCCCGAGGAGCATCACAAGCGCATCACCGTCCACCAGCACTATTATCTGAAGAAAGAATTCAATCTGGCGGGCATACATATCGACTGCCCCGAAGAGACCGTACCCTCCGGCTACAAGGGCAAACTGGGACGAACCTGCAGCAGCCTGCCACAGCTGAGAGACATGCGGCACCAAGCTGACTACGTGTTTCTCGACCACGTGCTGAAATCACGCCACTGCACGCCCGGCTACACACTGCAGCAGCTCCACGAGGCTGCCGACCACAATCTCATCGACCGCCATGTCTGGGCATTGGGCGGGGTGACGATGAACAACATCCCATTGCTGCGCGAGTTGGGATTCGGCGGCGTGGTGGTTTGCAGCGACATCTGGGACCGATTCGACATTCAAAGCCAAAACGAATACAGGTCACTCATCGAATATTTCGTCAGGCTGAGAAAAGTTGTAGAATGAACTTTGACGACTTCTATTATTATAAACAACGCTAAAAAATGAGTGAACAAAACTCTTTTCTGGTTTTCTCGGGAACTAACACGAGATACCTTGCAGAAAAAATCTGCACCAGTTTAGGCTGCCCGCTTGGCAACCTTGTTGTGACTCGGTTCTCCGACGGGGAGTTCGCAGTCAGCTACGAGGAGTCCATCCGCGGACGCGATGTATTCTTGGTCCAGAGCACATTCCCCAATTCGGACAATCTGATGGAACTCCTGCTCATGATAGACGCTGCCAAGCGCGCCTCCGCGCGCCACATCAACGCCGTCATCCCATATTTCGGCTGGGCTCGCCAAGACCGCAAGGACAAGCCCCGAGTGAGCATCGGCGCCAAGCTCGTTGCCGACCTGCTGAGTGTAGCCGGCATAGACCGCCTCATCACAATGGACCTACACGCCGACCAGATCCAGGGCTTCTTCGACGTGCCCGTTGACCACCTCTATGCCTCGGGAGTGCTGCTGCCCTACGTGCAGAGCCTTCATCTGAAGGACCTGGTCATCGCCTCTCCCGATGTGGGTGGCTCCAAGCGAGCCAACACCTATGCCAAATACTTGGGCTGCCCACTGGTGCTGTGCAACAAGACCCGTGCCCGCGCCAATGTGGTGGAGTCCATGCAAATCATCGGAGATGTGAAAGGCAAGAACGTGGTAATCGTCGACGACATGGTGGACACTGCCGGTACAATCACCAAGGCAGCCAACATCATGAAGGATGCCGGCGCACTCAGCGTGCGCGCTCTGGCCAGCCACTGCGTGATGAGCGGACCTGCGTCGGAACGCGTCGAGAACTCCTGCCTGGAGGAAATCGTGTTCACCGACTCCATCCCCTACACCCAGAGGTGCTCCAAGGTGAAGCAGCTCAGCGTGGCCGACATGTTTGCCGAGACCATTCGCCGAGTCATCAACAACCAGAGCATTTCCAGCCAGTATCTGGTGTAACAAACAGAAAGAAGAAACAGAAGCTCCATCCCCAAGGGAAACGTCCAAAGGGATGGGGCTTTTTCTTCGCCAAAACATCTGTCCCCGCCCGTCAACAAGTGACCAGGGAGGAAGGAACAGACAAAATACTACACCTCTACAACCATTTTGGAGAGATATTTCAACCTAAAACAAAAAAACACGAAATAAAATATGGCTTTCATCCAAATTTTATGTAACTTTACGCCAACTAAGTTGAGAACCCAGTAACAAGCACCTGATGGAGAAAGGGTAAAAGCCACCCATCCAATGACGCTGACAACTATAAACAACATATTATCAATGAACGACAACAAAATAATGAACCGTGCGGCAAACAACATCCGGGTGCTCGCCGCATCTATGGTTGAAAAAGCCAAGTCGGGACATCCCGGCGGCGCTATGGGAGGAGCCGATTTCATCAATGTGCTCTTCTCTGAATTCTTGGTCTACGACCCAGACGATGCAAGATGGACTGGACGCGACCGTTTCTTCCTCGACCCAGGCCACATGAGTCCCATGCTCTACGCCGCCCTGACCCTTCGCGGCATGTTCACCATGGACGACATCAAGCAGTTCCGTCAGTGGGGATCGCCCTGCCCCGGCCACCCCGAACTCGACGTGGAGCATGGCGTGGAGAACTCTTCCGGCCCTCTCGGCCAAGGACACGCTATCGCTGCAGGAGCCGCCGTAGCAGAGAAGTTCATGGAGGCAAGGCTGGGCGCCACCATGATGCATCACACCATCTACTGCTACATTTCCGACGGAGCCGTGGAGGAGGAAATATCACAGGGCGTAGGCCGTATAGCAGGTACGCTGGGACTGAACAACCTCATCATGTTCTACGATTCCAATGCCGTCCAGCTCTCCACGAATACGGATGAAGTCATGGCAGAGGACACGGCTGCGAAATACAAGGCTTGGAACTGGAATGTGATAGAAATAAACGGAAACGACGTTGACGAGATACGCGGCGCACTGAAAGAATCCAAGATGGAGAAGAACCGGCCGACACTCATTATCGGCCACACCATCATGGCCAAGGGAGCGCTCAAAGACGATGGCTCAAGCTACGAGGGAAGTGTGAAGACCCACGGCGCACCTCTGGGCGGTGACGCTTACCGCAAAACCATAATGAACCTTGGCGGCAATCCCGACGACCCGTTCGTAATCTGGGACGACGTGAGACAACTCTATGAGAACCGCCGCAAGGAACTCAAAAACATTGTGGCTGAGCGTCGCGCAGCCGAACAGGAATGGCGCAAGGCGCATCCTGAATTGAGCGCACAGATGGACGATTGGTTCGCTGGCAAGGCCCCGAAGGTTGACTTCAGCCAACTTCTCCAGAAGCGCGACGTTGCCACACGCGCCGCATCAGCTGCCTGTTTAGGCGAACTGGCCAAACAGGTTCCCAACATGATTTGCGGTTCCGCCGACTTGAGCAATTCCGACAAGACTGATGGATTCCTCAAGCAGACGAGCAACCTGACAAAAGGCGACTTCAGCGGCGCGTTCTTCCAGGCTGGCGTGGCAGAACTGACGATGGCCGACATGTGTATCGGAATGGCTCTCCACGGATGCATAGCAGCCTGCGGCACATTCTTCGTGTTCTCTGACTATATGAAGCCGGCCGTGCGCTTGGCTGCCTTGATGGGTGTGCCTGTGAAATTCATCTGGACGCACGACGCTTTCCGCGTAGGCGAAGACGGTCCCACCCACGAGCCAGTGGAGCAGGAAGCCCAAATCCGCCTGATGGAGAAGTTGCGCAACCATAAGGGACAAGACAGCGTACGCGTCTTCCGTCCAGCCGATGCCGAAGAGACGACTGTCTGCTGGAAGATGGCCATGGAGAACATGGACACACCCACGGCCCTCATCTTCTCCCGCCAAGCCGTCAAATCCCTTCCCGAAGGCAACGACTACGAACTGGCGCGCAAGGGCGCATACATCGTGAAGAGTTCGGATGAGAATCCCGATGTGATTCTCGTGGCTTCAGGCTCTGAGGTTGCCACACTCATTGCCGGTGCAGAGCTTCTGCGCAAGGACGGCCTGCGTGTGCGCATTGTGAGCGCTCCCTCCGAGGGGCTCTTCCGCCGTCAGAGCAAGGAGTATCAGGAAAGCGTATTGCCCAAAGACGCCAAGATCTTCGGTCTCACGGCAGGTCTGCCCGTCACCCTCCAGGGACTCGTCGGGGGCAATGGTCGCATCTATGGCTTGGAAAGCTTTGGATTCTCCGCACCCTATAAGGTACTCGACGAAAAGCTCGGCTTTACCGGTGAGAATGTTTATAAACAAGTAAAGGACTTCTTGTCTGAATAAAAATATTACGACTATGATGGAAATCAAGACAGTAGGAATAGCTTGCGACCATGCGGGCTTTGCTTTGAAGCAGTTTGTGAAGCAGTATCTCGAAGAGAAGAACATTCCCTACAAGGATTATGGAACCTATTCGGATATGAGCTGTGACTATCCTGAGTTTGCCCACGCTTTGGCGCGCGGCATCGAGAGTGGCGAGGTTTATCCCGGCATAGGCATCTGCGGCTCGGGTGAAGGCTTCGCCATGACCATGAACAAGCACCAGCAGATTCGCGCTGCGCTCTGCTGGTCGCCCGAGATTGCCCACATGTCGCGCCAGCACAACGATGCCAACGCGCTCGTCATGCCTGGCCGCTACATCGACAACAACACGGCACGCAAGATCATGGACGAGTTCTTCGCCACCACTTTCGAAGAGGGACGCCATCTGAGAAGAATCAGGCAGATTCCTCTGAGCGAGTAAGTTCTCTGCACGACACCAAACAAAAGGTGGATGCCCCGCGGGGCATCCACCTTTTGTTTGTGTGGGCATAGTGAGTATGTGTGTGCTGGGGTCATTCAGTGGGAGTCTCATATTGGCTGCCGGTCTCCCTCACATATTTCTGTGCGAAAGCGTGGGGGAAGCCAGGACGCTCCACTCGGGCTCCGATACCCTCTGGCGTACGCTTGAACCGTCCGTTCTCCTCTGGCTTCACGGCCATATCATTGTATTTTACTATCAAGTAGCAGGCCAACTGCTTCCAACGTGCCAACATCTGCTGGGCCTGTGCGTTGCTATAGTCGTTGAGATATTTCAAGGCTGCCTCTTTGTTGTCGGCATAGAGGCTCCTGGCCTTTTCCTCCACAGCAGGCTGCTGCGATATGTAGCTTTGTTCCAAACTGTCACGTACTTGCTTCAAGGAGGGGAACATCTGGCAATAACGGGGATAGACCATATTGCTCACCCAGTTGCACACCCAGTAGGCATTGCGGTCGGAGAATGTCACGGCGTCGGCTCCGGGTGTATTGAAACATTCAGGCTGAACGGTATTGCCACAATAGATGGGTACGTATGCCACCATATTGCCATCGTCGTTGCCAAACCAAAGCACTCCACCAATCTCTCGGGGAAGCCAAGAACGCATCTGCGACACGTATGTGAACCCTGTCTGCTGTGTTGACGTTGGACGCTCGTTGAAGTAGTTCTTACCATCCACCCTGAAGCCCAATGGCGTAGGCCGATAGGGCATTTGCCAAATGCCTCCGCCGATGTTGGTGGAGTCGAGAGCCAACGGTGTGCCTTCGTAGTGGTCACGCATGTCGCTCTGCAAATCCTGCAAGGAGACCTTCTTGTCGGGAACAATCCAAAGAGGCATATCTTCCGCATTGGCGTCCTTTCCCAAAGCCCAGGCAAGATAGCGGCTCATGTCCTTGTGGTGGTTGAAGAACGACCACACACGGGCATCGCAGTAGCGGCGGCCACTGAAATCTGGCTTGGCGTATGTCATCTTCCAGTTGAAGTCCTTGTCCTTACCAGTGAACCATCCCATCTTGCGGGCATATTTGATCATATTCTTTGAATGGACTACCTCCGTATTGTAGCTTGAGACGACACCAATGCGGCTTTGGTTGGCATGTCCGCAGATGGCATTGTCGGGAATGCGAACGGCACACCAGACTACACCGCCGTCTTTGCCAGTACCCTGCATTTCCATGATCCAAGCCTCATTGGGATCGCAGAGTGTGAAAGTCTCGCCCTCAGAGCAGTAGCCGTAGGTCTCTGCGAGGGTTGTCATAACCTTGATGGCCTCACGGGCTGTCTTCGAGCGTTGCAGTCCGATGTAGATCAGCGAGCCATAGTCTATGCCGCCTTTGGGGTTGACCATCTCCTCGCGCCCCCCGTAGGTGGTCTCACCGATGGTCACCTGGAATTCATTGATGTTGCCAATAACGTTGTAGGTCTGTTCGGCTTCTGGAATCTTACCTATATATTTATGGCTGTCCCAATCCACGACATCGCGCATCGCTCCCTTGGGGTGCTTTGCGGCAGGGTAATGGCAGAGTCCAATGAACATGCCATAGTCGTCGGCATTGTAGGTGCACATCACGCTGCCGTCGGTCGAGGCTCCTTTCGCAACGATGAAATTGGTACAAGCGTAGCTGGCCAAGCCGATGGACAGCAACAGGATAGATAAAAAAGTTCTCTTCATAACAATTGTTTAATAATTAGAAATAGGTTACAGGATGTTAAATATCGTTTTCTAAGTCAACAAGCAGATGCCCGTTCCACCAGGCTTGGCGCATTCCATCAGCCGAAACCACCAAGCGGATGGTGCCACCAAGCCACTCGGTCATGGGCAACTCGTCGCGAAACTCATAGCAGTTGACCACCTGTTGCCCCTCAATCTCCACCACTGCCTGATGGAGCCGTCTCCCATCTCCCACAACATCGTGGGCTCCTACCCTTCTCATGGACGGCGCAAAGCGGAAGAAGGGAGATTGGCCGGAACCGCCGGCTTATTGGAAGGGCTTGGTTGCAAAGGTTGACCCACGGGTGCATTGGCCCCTCCCTTTATTTGTATCGAGTCGTGACTCTGCCCCTGAGTGTTTGGCTCTGGTTTTTTGCGGTGCATGCGCAGCAGCTGAATGTTCTCCAAGAACATCAAGCGCATGGTCGACACGGTCATGCTGTTGGGTGAGGTGTTGAGCTGGAAGTAGCCCTTTACTTCCTTGATGCCGATGAATGCGTCGTCGCTGACCTGCAAGACATTGGGCATATCAGAAGATAGGCGCACGCTACGGGAGACTACACTATCGTTTTTCAGAACGATGGCCAACACCACATTGCCGTCGCGCATTCCATCTTGGAAGATGAACTGCGAGTTGAAACTCAGCAGCAACATGTCACCCGCGTGAAACGCTGTGTCCACTTTGATGCTGAACGACCGGTAGTTGAAAGGCACCTTAGAAAAAAGAACCATAAACGACGGTTCGTTCCAGATGCTTGCCGTATCGCCCCTGGCTGTATACTGACCGGCCACAATGGAAGATTCCCCACCAAGATTCCTCACCTCCTTTTGCATGCGCTCGCCCAACTTCTCATAGATGCCATGAAGCACTTCCGCATTGCGCATATAATACACCATTGAAGAGTCGAACTCAGCCTGGGTGACATGGTGTTTCTTCAACACGGCTGCATGATAGGCGACAGTCTGGTCAGCCTTGTCTCCGGCAGGACGCGAGGCGAGCATTCCATCTGCCAAATGATAATCGTAGAGGATTTCCTCCAACTCGTCGGGTTGGATATACTGGTGTGGCACACCCGGTTTGCAGCCAACAAAAGCCAGGGCAACAAACAAGGCGGCAATCACGCTGGGCATGACCTGCCATTTGGAGTTACCCTTCATCCTTATCCTCCCCATTGAAGTCTCCGGGCAATTGCTTCTTGCGTGAGAAAGCGATGGTGATACGCTCAAAGTCTTTGCGGCAGAATATAATCAACAGAATGACACCCACGGATATGGAGGCGTCGGCAAAGTTGAAGACCGGCGAGAAGAAGACAAATTCATTGCCGCCCACCATGGGCACCCACTCGGGCCAAGTCGTGACAATGAGCGGGAAATAGAACATGTCTACCACCTTGCCCATCAGGAATGGCGCATAGCCCTGCCCCAAGCTGACAAAGGTGGACACGGAGAATGGCGACGCTGCAGAGAAGATGAGTCCATAGAACATGCAGTCGATGATGTTGCCCGCCGCACCTGCTATGATGAGAGAGAGAATCAGCACATACCGCGTACGACCATGGTGCTTGATTTCCCAATGCAGATACCACCCCAACAGGACTACAGCGACAATGCGGAAAAGGCTTAGGAATATCTTGTTCAACAATTGTAGGCCGTATGCCATGCCCGCGTTCTCCACAAACACGATGTAAAACCAGTTAGTCACGTGGATGGACTCGCCAAGACACAGGTGGGTTTTGACCGCTATCTTGATGATTTGGTCAATTATCAGGATAGCGGTGATGAGCATGACGGCCACGCGGCCGTCGGTCAGTCCGATTTTATTTTTCATTAGACGTTTGTTTTCTACCAGCTGAAGGCTTTCCTCTTCAGCGTCATTCTCTGTTGGGTTGGGCAAAGCCGAGGATTCCTGCCACGGAGAAGCCCATTGCCTTGCCCATGCATCGCGTTGGGGCGACTCTATCTCAATGCTGCCTGTGCGTCATCTTCGAGTTGACGCTCAGTGTTGCGTGAGGCACAGCCCTCAGACGCTCTTTGGGAATGAGCTCACCCGTATAGCGGTCGATACCGTAGGTCTTGTTCTCGATCCTGACCAGTGCGGCCTCCAATGAACGGATAAACTTCTGCTGACGCTGTGCCATTGTCACAAGCTCCTCCTTGGCCTGCATCACGCTTCCATCTTCCACAGCCTTATAACCTGGAGATGTGTCCATCACGTCGTTTGAATCCTTGTAGGTCAACTGCCGCATCATATCATTGTAGCTCTTTCGTGCCACTGCGAGTTTCTCATTGATGATTGCGCGGAACTCCTCGAATTCCTCATCGCTGTAACGCTTTTTCTCCATAGTGTAAGTGGTTTTAGGTTTGTATTGTTGCTATGTTGATATTATTGACTCAAAAATGAATTCATCCAACCAGAAAGGGGAATACGCTTCCTCTTTCAGGTTGGATGGTTCATCATCAGGCTTTTACTACTTTGATGTTCAACTTGAAGTTGTCAAACTCGATTTCAGTACCGTCGTTGTCAGCCACGACAATATCGTTGGCGAGCACCTGGCTCTTTATCATATCCCCGAAGCTGCTGATGGCTGCGTCGGTCTCGGCATTGGGGGCAATGGTCACCACCACACGGTCGGTGATTTCCAGTCCGGAATCCTTACGCAGATTCTGAATACGGTTGACCAACTCTCGTGCCATGCCCTCCTGGCGCAGTTCGTCGGTTAGTTCCACTTCGAGGGCCACGGTCAGGTTGCCCTCGTTGGCAACGAGCCATCCGGGGATGTCCTCAGAGATAATCTCAACATCGGCTGCCTCTACGGTGAGTTGTTGTCCGTCGGCCTCAAAGCTGTAGCTGCCCCGAGCCTCCATCTGGGCGATTTCCTCCTGCGATAGCGTAGCCATCTTTGCAGCCACAGTCTTCATCATCTTGCCAAATTTCTTTCCCATGACTCGGAAGTTGCACTTCACCTTCTTGACAAGGATGCCCTGTCCCTCAACGAATTTCAACTCCTTCACGTTGACTTCATTCTTTATCAAGTCGGCCACGGCCTCGATGTGCTGTTTCTGATTGTCGTCGACCGCGGGTATCATAATCTGCTGCAACGGCTGGCGCACCTTGATGTTCACCTTGCGGCGCAGGGCGAGCACCATGGATGTAATCTTCTGAGCCATTCCCATGCGGTCCTCAAGGTCTTTGTCCACTAGACACTCGTCGGCCTTGGGATAGCGTTCCAAATGCACACTCTCCATCTCGCCTCCCAAATCGTGGTAGAGCTGGTCGGCATAGAAGGGTGCGTAGGGCGCCAAGAGCTTGGCCACCGTCATCAGACAGGTGTAGAGTGTTTGGTAAGCGGAGAGTTTGTCCTCGCTCATCTCCTTTCCCCAGAACCGCTTGCGGTTCAAGCGCACATACCAGTTGCTCAGGTCGTCGTTGACAAAAGCATCGATGAGTCTTCCAGCTCGCGTCGGGTCGAGATTCTCCATCTCGGCCGTCGTATTCTTCACCAAGGTGTTGAGGCAGGAGAGGATCCAGCGGTCAATCTCCTGCCGCTTTTCCATGGGCACCTGTGGAGCCTTTGTGTCGAAGCCGTCGACATTGGCATAGAGGGCGAAGAAGCTGTAGGTGTTGTAAAGCGTTCCGAAGAACTTGCGCCTCACCTCGTCAACGCCCTCGGGATCGAACTTCAGGTTGTCCCAAGGCTCTGAGTTGGTGAGCATATAGAATCGCACAGCGTCGGCACCATACTTGTTGATCATTTCAAAAGGATTCACCACATTGCCCACATGCTTTGACATCTTGTTGCCCTTGGCGTCGAGCACCAAGCCGGAACTGATGACATTCTTGAAGGCAACACTGTCAAACACCATCACGGCGATGGCATGGAGGGTGAAGAACCATCCTCTTGTTTGGTCCACACCCTCATTGATGAAGTCGGCCGGGAAGAAAGCGGGTGGCACAGGAATGCCCTCATAGTTGCTTTCCATCAACTCCTTGCGGTATTCAGCCTCTGTCTTTCCTGTCTTCTTCAGTCCTTCAGCGTTGATCTCGCCCTCGAAGGGATAGTGCAACTGTGCGAAAGGCATTGAACCAGAGTCGAACCATACATCAATCAAGTCACTCTCACGGTGCATAGGCTTGCCCTCATCGTTGACCAGCACGATGTCGTCCACGTACGGACGGTGCAGGTCTATCTTGTCGTAGTTCTCCTGCGAATAGTCTCCGGGAACGAATCCCCTGTCCTTCAAGGGATTGCTCTTCATCACACCAGCCTTCACGGCCTTCTCTATCTCGCGATAGAGTTCGTCCACCGAACCGATGCACTTCTCTCCGCGATTCTCGTCGCGCCAGATGGGAAGCGGCGTACCCCAGAAGCGAGAGCGCGACAAGTTCCAGTCGTTGAGGTTCTCCAGCCAGTTGCCAAACCTGCCTGTACCCGTCGACTCGGGTTGCCAGCGAATTGTCTTGTTCAAGGCCACCAATCGTTCCTTGCACTGTGTATCCTTGATGAACCAGCTGTCGAGGGGATAATAGAGGATGGGCTTGTCCGTGCGCCAGCAGTGGGGATAGTTGTGGGTCATCTTCTCGATGCGGAAGGCCTGTCCCTCCATTTTCATCTCCATACAGATGACGATGTTCAGGTCCTCGCTCTTCTCTGATGCCTTGCGGTCCCACACACCCTCGGGATTGAACTTCGGGTCGTAGGCGTTCTTCACGTAGTCGCCTGCGTGGTGTCCGTAGGCCTGCTTGTCCACACAGCGATTCAAGAAGTTGTCATCTAGCTCCTCCATCAGGTAGTACTTGCCCTGCAGGTCCACCATAGGCCGTGTCTCGCCCTTCTTGGAGATAAGATAGAGTGCCGGCACATGGGCAGCGCGTGCCACCTTGGCATCGTCAGCGCCAAACGTACTGGCAATATGCACGATGCCAGTACCATCATCGGTTGTGACATAGTCGCCGGGAATCACCCGGAAAGCCTGGTCTTCCATCTCCACGAAGTGGTCGTGGCCATTCTCTCCCTCGAACACCTTTTCGGGATGCTGGTTGGCATAGTCCTTCACGAAGTCTACCGACCACTCATCCACTTTCTCACACGGTCTCACCCACGGCATGAGCTGCTGGTAGTGCATTTCCAACAGGTCAGTACCCTTATAGTGGGCTACGACACGATAGGGCACGAGCTTGTCGCCTTTCTTGAACTCGGGCATTTCATCCTCGTCGCGCATCTCAGCCTCGGCCTTGAAATAAGCTCCCACGCGGGATTCGGCCATAATCACCGTTATCTTCTCTGCCGTGTAAGGGTTGTATGTGCGCAGGGCCACATAGTCTATCTTGGGACCCACGCAGAGTGCAATGTTGGAGGGCAACGTCCAAGGCGTGGTGGTCCATGCCATGAAGCAGGTCTCTCCCCATCCACAGAGCAAGTCCTTGTCCTTTGCCAGCCCGGCAAGGTCAGTCACTTTGAACAAGGCGGTCACCGTTGTGTCCTTCACGTCGCGGTAGCAGCCGGGCTGGTTCAGCTCGTGGCTGGAAAGTCCCGTACCTGCTGCAGGCGAATAGGGCTGGATGGTGTAGCCCTTATAGAGCAGCCCCTTGTTGTAGAGTTGCTTGAGCAGCCACCAAAGTGTCTCGATATACTTGTTGTCGTAAGTGATATAGGGATGGTCAAGGTCGACGAAATATCCCATCTCCTCGGTCAGCTGTCTCCACTCGGCCGTGAACTTCATCACGTTCTCGCGGCATTTGCGGTTGTAGTCTTCGGTGGAGATGTATTTGTCGGAAGTCTTGTTGTCGATGTCTTTCTTGGTGATGCCGAGTTCCTTCTCCACTCCAATCTCCACGGGAAGTCCGTGTGTGTCCCATCCGGCCTTGCGTTTCACCTGAAAGCCCTGCATGGTCTTGTAGCGGTTGAAGGAGTCCTTGATGGCACGGGCCAGAACATGATGGATGCCGGGATGTCCGTTGGCTGAAGGAGGACCTTCAAAGAAGACGTGTTGCGGACATCCTTTTCTCTCATCTATTGTTTTGTGGAAGATGTCGTTTTTCTCCCACTCGGCCAGCACCTCCTCGTTTATCTTTGTGAGGTCAAGATGACTGTGCTCTGCAAACTTTTTACCCATATTCCTGTTGTTTGATTTATTTTTCCATTCTTGGAGGGCAAAGTTACAAAAATCCGTTGTAATCAACAAATTTTCGAGTTAGAAGTTATGCGTCTTAGGAGTTAGGGGGTTGAAGTGTTGGGTTCGGGGTTGATCAGATGTCGCTGATGTCGACGTAGCCATGCATCACGGCATAGATGGTGAGGGCGCTCACGCTGCGCACGCCCAACTTGGCCATGATGTTCTTGCGGTGGGAGATCACCGTAGTGATGCTGATGTTGAGCTGCTCGGCTATCTCCTTGTTGATGTAGCCACGCACGATGAGCGAGAGCACCTCTACCTCACGGTCGCTCAAGAGCTTCGGCCTTGCCACGGGGGGCAGATTGCGGCCATGGGCGTGGGCATGCTGCACAAGGGCGAGGAACTGCCTCACGAGGGCGTCCTCTTCCTGGTTGGCGCAGATGTTGTGGAAGCCGTTGAGCCATGTCGACGGGTCGTTCTGGGTGGTCAGCACGATGGTCCTCATTCTGTGCTGGTTGAAGAATGCCATATTGGAAACCACTATCTCCTGGGCCGCGAAGAAATGGACATACTGCTCGGGATTCTTGGCCAAGAGCTGGCTCATGGTGCTGAACGTGTCCACCTGAAGAATGGGCATCACCTCCTCAAGAATCTGACGCAAGCCTATGGTGGAAAGGGTGTTGCCGAGAATGACGGCACATTTGGGTTGCATATTGTTCTCTGTCATTTTCTTAAAGATAAGGCTGGTTCTAAAAATTAGGTTTAGAAACCAAGCCGATCTTGTATATATGTAATTTTTAGAACCGACCATAAGATTATAGGAATGGGGCCAACCGCTTGCCCAACCATCCGCGAAACTTCTGCCAAGGTGTGCGCCACTCATCCCACCGCTCCTCTGTCATCAGCCAACAGTCTTTCTTTTCCCGCTCGAAAAGCAGGTCCAGCTCACGGGTCGTGCAGGGGTCCACAATGACCAAGTTTTCCTCATAGTCGAAGTTGAGCGAGCGGGCATTGAGATTGGCCGATCCCACCGTGCAGAACTGTCCATCCACCATGATGATTTTGGTGTGATGGAAACCCGGGGTGTACATGTAGATATTGCAGCCGGCTTTCATGAGCTTGTGGGCATTGTAGAACCCACAATCGGGCGTAAGGGGGATGTCGCTTCGCGTGGAGAGCATGATGTCCACCTTCACGCCCCGCCTCACTGCCCGCTTCAGGGCATGCATGAGGGTAGGGTTGAGCGTGAAGTAGGGATTGATGATTTTTATGGAGTCGCGCGCGTCGTTGATGGCGTCGGTATAGAACTCACGGATGATCTCATTGGAGACACGAGGCTCACGGTTGACCACTCCCACCATCTTCTTGTAGCGGGTGGCGGTGGTGTCGGGCTTCAGCCCGTGGAAATAGTCTGCGGGACGCCAGCCGCGGTAGTATTTCGCACCATGCACGTTTTGTCCCGACACCTTGTTCCAGATTCTCAGGAAGATGGCCTGCAGTGTGTTCACCTCAGTGCCGTCAATGCGGCAGTGCATGTCGTTCCACGAACCCACCTGAGCCGTGCCTTTTATATAATAGTCGGCCACATTCATTCCACCCGTGTAGGCTATTTGCCCATCGATGACCACTATCTTGCGATGGTCGCGAGAGAAGACATGGTTGACCCACGGAAAGGTGATGGGGTCGAACTTGAATATCTCTATGCCCTCGGCGCGGATGGAATCCAAATGTGCCCGCTTCAGCGGTCGGTTGTTGGACATGTTGCCGAAGGCATCAAACAAGGCCCTCACCTCAACTCCCTCCTTGGCTTTCTGGCCGAGAAGGACAAAGAGCCGACGGGCGATGGAGTCGTTGCGGAAATTGAAGTATTCAAGATGTATGCTGCTCTTGGCCTGACGTATGGCGGCAAACATATCGTCAAACTTTTCCTGTCCCGTCATCAAAAGGGCAATGGAGTTGTCGTTGGAAAAGCTCACGCCGTGCCGACGCAGTTGGCCGACAAGCATGGAGTCAGCCCGCTGCGAATTCTGAATTGCAGCCAGACTGTCGTGACGTTGCGCCCTTGCAGGCTCTAACAGACACAGCAAGAACACGATGCATAATGCGTTTCTCATGCATAAAGCGTGCACTATGCATAATGCATCAAGCATAATGCATGATTTATTGCAGTTTGCGACCATCAGTTATATTTCGGAAATCACACTCCATAATTCATATTCTTAGGCAGCTGTGGCCCTGTACGTTGTCATCAACTTTCCTCAGCGTCTCCACAACTCCTATCTCTAACTCCTAACTTAAAGCTTAATTACTTAAAAACTCAATGACTTAACAACTCAATAACTTAAAAACTTAAAAACTCAATAACTTAAAAACTTAAAAACTCAATAACTTAAAAACTTAAAAACTCAATAACTTAAAAACTTAATAACTAATAACTCATCAGCGACGCCGCGTAGCTGTCTACGATGCCTAACAGACGGTTGGAGGCATCGGTGACAAGGACGGAATGGATTTTATGTCGGTGCATGATTTTCTGCACTTCAGTAATCTTCGTCTTGGGCAACACCGTCTTGGGCTCACTGGTCATAATGTCGGCCACCGTATGGTCGAAGAATTGCGCCTGCCAACGCTCCATGGCGCGACGGATGTCGCCATCGGTGATGAGTCCCACCACCTTGCCGTCGTTGTCGAGCGAGACTCCCAGTCCCAATTTGCCCTTGCTCACGTCGATGATGGCCTTGCCCAAGTGCATGTCCTGCGGAATGATGGGCAGTTCGTCTGTACGCATCACATCCTCTGCCGTGGTGAGCAGTTTACGCCCCAACTCCCCACCTGGATGGAACTGGGCGAAGTCGCGTGGCTTGAAGTCGCGAATCTGCATCAGAGCCACCGCCAAGGCGTCGCCCATGGCCAAGGCGGCCGTGGTGGAACTGGTGGGAGCGAGATTGAGCGGACACGCCTCGTGGCTCACCCACACCTTGATATGGCAGGTGGAATATTTGGCCAGCAGCGAGTTGGGGTTGCTCGTCATGGCAATGATGGGGATATGCATGTGAAGCACCATGGGGATGAAGCGCAGCAGCTCGTCGGTCTGGCCCGAATTGCTGAGGGCCAACACCACGTCGTCGGCTGTCATCACGCCCAAGTCGCCATGGTAGACATCCAACGGGTTGATGAAAAAGGCCGGGGTGCCGGTCGATGACAGGGTGGCCGCTATTTTGGCTCCGATATGGCCGCTCTTCCCCACCCCCGTTACGATGATCTTGCCCTTGCAATGGAACATCATGGTGACGGCCTTCTCAAAGTTGTCGTCTATCTGCGGTATGAGATTCCTCACCGCCTCAGCCTCGTCAGTGAGGCACCTAACGGCGTATTCCTTGGCCTTGCTAAGCCTTTCAAGATGGGATGTCATATTGCGGGTCAATCGTTTTTGAGCAATTTTTCTATCAGCGGTTCCAGCTTGTCGAGCTCAAGCATGTTGGCGGCGTCGCTCAGGCCTCTGTCGGGGTCGGGATGAACCTCGAAGAACCAGCCTGTGGCGCCAAAGGCTTTGGCGGCCATTGCCATCTGAGGCACGTAGCGGCGGTCGCCCACGGTCTTGCCGTCGCCGGCCGAAGGACGCTGCACACTGTGGGTGCAGTCCATGATCACTGTGGAGACAATCTTCTTCATCTCGGGGATGTTGCGGAAATCCACCACCAAATTGTTGTAGCCGAAGCAACTGCCCCGTTCGGTGAGCCAAACCTCTCGCGCGCCGCCATCGAGGGCTTTCTCAACTGGATAGCGCATGTCGCTGCCCGAGAGGAACTGGGCTTTCTTGATGTTGACCGTCTTTCCCGTCTTGGCAGCTGCGAGCAACAGGTCGGTCTGGCGGCAGAGGAAGGCAGGAATCTGGATGACATCGCATACCTGCCCCACAGGCTGTGCCTGCCAACTCTCATGAATGTCGGTGGTGATACGCAGTCCATACTTGTCCTTCACGTCGCTCAACATCTGCAGTCCCTTGTCGATGCCGGGACCACGGAAAGAATGGATGGAGGTGCGGTTGGCTTTGTCGAAAGAAGCCTTGAAGATGATGTCAATGCCCAAACGGCCATTGATTTCCACCAACTTCTGTGCCACGCAGTCAAGAAGCTGTGAAGACTCGATGACGCAGGGACCGGCGATAAATACGTTATGTTCCATCATGCTGTGATTTCTTGTCCTGCAAAGGTAAGTAAAAACAGATAAGAAGCCAACAATTTAACAATTATTTAAATGATTGTTCCAATCAGCGCCCGGAGCGGAGACAATCAAGAAGTGCAAATTTACGAAGCCTTTTTGTAAACGACTCCATCTGGGGTGAGGAAATTGGTTTAGGCTTATCCACAACCTCGATTCTGCCGCCCGGCTTAAAGTCTCAGGACATTGTGACCAAAAACCCAAGAATGCGGATTTCCTTGCTCGGGCCGGCTTTTTTTGGCGGACTCCCTTAGCCCAGCTCAAGGTGCGGCTCCTGCTGTTGGACGCGCGCCCCCTCGTAGTGCGTCTGTCAGGATTCGTTGTTGGGCGGATGCCCCTCCCCCACCCCTTGCTGCTCTTCCGTGGCAATTGCCACGATAAATCGTGGCAGTTGGCGCGATATATCGTGACAATTGGCTCGATAAATCGTAACAGTTGCCACGAAAGCTGGATAAGTCTTGCCTGAAGATTTGGAAGATGGACAACGGTTTCATCAGAAACCATGAAACAAAAGCCGCGGAGAGCTGGATGTCAACTCTCCGCGGCCTGTACGGTATAAGGGTGGGAATCAGAAATTCCACCAATGCTTCTTCTTGGGTGCCTCGTCGGACGACGTCCGCCCCATGCTGCTGCGTATGATTTGCCGGTATGACTTGTGCTCGGAAATCATCTGATAGATCTCGCCCCAGTCGGGCAGGCCACCCACCATGCAGTCGTCGATGAAGACATCGGCCTTGATCTTACGGCTGAACACTTGGTTCTTTGTGGTGTCCTCCTCGGGGAAGTCCTTGTTGATGGCCCAGAACTCCACTCCGCGCTCTCTGCACCATTCCACAGCCTCGTCGAGCAGGTGGCCCTCGCGAACTGTCCACAGGATGAGCTGATGGCGGTCCTTGATGAGCTGGCGAAGAGTCTGGGTGGCAAAGGGTAGCTCGCGCCCAATCTCGGGATAGCGGTGCTCCACGATGGTTCCGTCAAAATCTACAGCGATCTTCATGCTTGTCGATCTCCATTAATGCTTGAACGAGTTGTCGTTCTTGTTGCCATAGTGGCTGTTGGTGTAGGAGCCGTAGCCATGGCCATAGTTGGAGGCGTAGTGGCCGTAAGTGCCTCCGTAACGGCCATAGCGGCCGTAGCCGTAGGAACCGCCGTAGCGGGCGTAGCGGCCGTACTTGCCATACTTGCCGTATCCATAATAGTAGCCGTACTTCTTCTTGGAGAGGTCGATGCCGTTGATGGCGATGCACATGTTGGGCAACTTCTTCTCGGCTGAGAGGGAATTGATGAGGCCAAAGCTCTCCTTGGCCGTATAGTCGGCACGGCAAAGCACCACAGAGACATCGGCCACACGCCCAATCTGCAAGGTATCCGTCACCAAGCCAACAGGGGCGGTATCGATGAGGATGTAGTCGTAGTCCTCACGCAGGATGGCAAATATCTTATCGAGCGAGGGATAGGTGAGCAGCTCGGCGGGGTTGGGGGGCACGGGGCCGGCCATGAGCAGCTCTAGGTTGTTGTTGACCCCTGAGGGTACAATCTGCTCCTTTATGTCCTGGCGTGTGGGATTCTCAAGGGTGAGCAGGTTGGTGATGCCATGGCGGCGGTCGTCAATCTCGAAGAGCTCGGCCAAGCGCGGCTTGCGGATGTCGAGACCCACAAGGGCCACCTTCTTGCCCAGCAGAGCGAAGCTGACGGCAAGGTTGGCGGCGGTGAATGTCTTGCCCTCGCCCGAGATGGAGGACGTGAAGAGTATCACCTTCTGGCCATTGCGCAGCATGAACTGCAGGTTGGTACGCATGGAGCGGAATATTTCCTCCATGGCATTGTTGGTGTTCTCGTGCACCACGATGTCGGCCTTGGTCTTGGCGGCCTCGGTGGCCACGGCGATGTCGGCGATGATGGGCAGCTTGGTGAGCCGCTCCACGTCATTGTGGCCCTCGATGCGATAGCGGAAGAACTGGAGTACTATGAGAACAACGGCGGGGACGGCCAGGCCAAGAATCAGAGCAACCATCATGATGAGGCTGCTCTTGGGGCTGATCTTGCCATTCACCTCGGGCATGTCAATGAGCTTTCCCTTGTTGGCTGTGGCTGCAAGAGAGATGGAGTTCTCCTCGCGCTTCTGCAGCAGCATCAGGTAGAGACCCGACTTCACCTCCTGCTGGCGGCCTATCTGGCTGAGCATGCGCTCCTGCTCGGGAGTCTCCTGTATCTCGTTCTGATACTTGCCTTGCTGTGAGGCCACCGAGCTGCGCTGGATCTCCATGCTGCGGCGGGCCTGGGTCATGGCGCGGCGGATGCTGTTGTTCAGGTCGTCGAGCTGAGAGGTGAGGGGCGTCACCGTGGGCGAGTTCTCCGACGCCGAGCGGAGCAGGCGGTTGCGCTGCAGCACGATGTCGTTGTAGCGGTTGATGAGGGCCGTGGCGCTCTGGTCGCTCAGACCCACATTGGAGGGCAGGGTCTGGTATTTGTTGGCCGGCTGGTTCATATACTCCTGCAGGGACTGCAGGAGGTCGATCTGAGTGTTGGCATCGGCCAGCTTCTGGTCGTAGGTGTCGGCGTTGGCCACGGCCTGTCCCGCATTGAGCTTCAGCTCAACCATGTTGTTGCGCTTCTTGTAGTTCTCAAGCTGGCTCTCGGTAGAGCCGAGCTCGGCGTTGATTTTCTCCAGACGGCTGTTGATGAAAGCCTCGGTGTTTGTGGCCACCTCGTTCTTGTCGGCGTTGGCCTGCTGGTTGTAGGCTATGGTGAGCTGCTTCAGATAGTCCATGGCACGCTGGGGCACCTCGTCACTCAACGCGAGGAGCACGATGGACGTGTTCTTGTTGGTCTGACTGGCTGTCAGCTCGGCCTCATACTTGTAGGCAGCCTGGTCGGGAGAGACAATCTGCACCTTCATCTCGCTGCCCTCGTCCATAGGAGTGGAGGTGTTGGCGGCAAAGGTGATGAATCCAGCGCGGGTGCCTATCGTCGCCGGCAGGGAGCCGAGGGTCTTGTCGAGGCTATAAGGCCCGGAGACGGAATTGGCCTGTCCGTTGACATAATAGGTTCCCGTGACGTGGTACTTCCCATTCTCACGCTTGATGACAAGATTGATGGGTGCGTTGAGGGTCTCCAGATGGCCGGGGTCAACGTCGACTGTGATGGGTTGGTTCTTGTAGAGGATGACTTCCTTCAAACGTCCTTTCCGGGTATAGGTCACATAGAGTTTCAAATCGCGCACAGCCTGGGCTGCGATGGAGCGCGAGGAGAGAATCTCCAACTCGTTGTCCACACCGTTGGAATTGGAAATCATTCCCAAGGTTGAGGTGTTGAGAGCCGTGTTGCGGCCACCCATCTTGGACTGGTCGTCGTCCTTGATGAGGAGCTTTGCACTGGCCCGATAGATTGGTGTCGTGTAGCGCAGATAGATGACTGCGACACCCAGACAGATGATGAGCGAGACGAGAAACCATTTCCAATTCAGGATGAGGGCGGTGTAAATCGCGGCGAAGTCTATCGACGATTTCTCCTCTTCCACCTCTTGGACTGCTGGCGTAGCGTCAAAATTCTTGTTTTCTTCCATTATTTATAAATGTTGTTTTCTGTTAACCTTTATGATGTTCCTGCCCAGCCAAGTTGAGCAGGTATTGTCCATAGCCGTTCTTCTTCATTGTCATGCCCAGCTGGCTCAACTGCTCGCGCGAAATCCAACCATTCTTGAAAGCAATCTCCTCAAGGCAAGCCACCTGCAGCCCCTGCCGCTTCTCCACGGCCTCGATGAAGTTGCTGGCCTCGTAGAGACTGTCGTGGGTGCCAGTGTCGAGCCAGGCGAAGCCGCGCTGGAGGATTCTCACCTTCAGGTTCTTCCTGTTCAGATACTCCTGGTTGACCGATGTAATCTCGAGCTCGCCGCGGGCACTGGGCTTCACGTTCTTGGCTATCTCCACAACGCTGTTGGGATAGAAATAGAGTCCCACCACGGCATAGTTGCTCTTGGGATGGGCGGGCTTCTCCTCGATGCTGAGGCAGTTGCCGTCACGGTCAAACTCAGCCACGCCATAACGCTCGGGGTCGTTGACATAATAGCCGAAGATGCTGGCCTGACCATTGGCCTCGGCGTCCTTCACGCTCTGGCGCAGCAAGCCGCTGAATCCGGAGCCATAGAATATGTTGTCGCCCAAGACAAGGCACACACTGTCGTCGCCGATAAACTTCTCTCCGATGATGAAAGCCTGGGCCAGACCGTCGGGCGAAGGCTGCTCGGCATACTCGAAATGAACGCCAAGCTCGCTCCCGTCGCCCAACAGATGCTTGAATCCGGGCAAGTCAAAGGGAGTGGATATGATGAGAATATCCCTGATGCCCGCAAGCATGAGCACAGATATGGGATAATAAATCATAGGCTTATCGTAGACGGGAATGAGTTGCTTGCTGATTCCCTTTGTGATGGGATACAGTCTTGTTCCCGAACCACCGGCTAATACAACACCTTTCATATCTCTCTATGTATATAATGTGTGATTTCTAATGAATTGACTCCTTTAATATGCGTTCTCGTTAGGGTGGAAGATTGAGACGAAAGTTAAGAATATAATCTTCAGGTCGAGCCACACCGACCAGTTCTCTATGTACCAGATATCGCGCCTCACCCGCTTCTCCATCTGCCAGAGTTCCTTGGTCTCGCCGCGGGCTCCGGTGGCCTGCGCCCAACCCGTGATGCCCGGCTTGGAAAAGTGGCGCACCATATACTTGTCAATCAGCTGGCTATAGATCTCGGTGTGCATGAGCATGTGCGGACGCGGCCCCACCACGCTCATGTCGCCCTTGAGCACATTGAAGAACTGGGGCAACTCGTCGATGTTCGTCTTGCGCATGAAGTCGCCAAAGGGAAACTTGCGCGGGTCGTCCTTCGTGGCCTGCAGCTTGTCGGAAACGGAATTGACTCGCATGCTCCTAAACTTGACCAGCTTGAATGGCTTCCCATTCAATCCCGTGCGCTCTTGAAGAAAGAAGATGGGACCGGGACTCTGAATCTTGATGAGCAAACCGATGATGGGGACGAAAGGAAGCAAACAGAGACAGACCACTGCGCTGAAGGCGATGTCGAACAGACGCTTGACAAACTTGTTCCAGGGCTTGTTGAGAGGCTCTTCCAAATCGGTGAACACCACCAGGTCGCCAAAAGTCTCCATCTTCAGATTGATGTGGAAGCCGTAGAACAATCGAGGAACGTAGTAGAAACGCTTCAAGGCATGCTGGCAGAAGCGCATGATGCGTACAATCTGCACCATATCGTCGTGCGACATGCTGACAAAGACCTCATCCGCATCAACAATGGGCGAGGGATGGGTGACATTCTTCAGTCCGGTGGAGTCGTCAAAACCGGCATGGTCAAAATCTCCCATCACGGCATTCATCTGTTCTATCGTGCCAAGATGTTTCAGCCCCGAAGGACACTTGTCGAAAGGCTTGTTGCTGAAATAGCCCAAGACACGGTAGCCACTTCCGGTATCAGACACCATCAACCGATAGAGAATGAGGAGAGCCTCGTCGTTGCCCACCAAGACTACGCGGCGCGTGTTGCCTCCCCGTTTGCGGTAACTTTTGAGCACGAACAACTCAACATAGTGGGAAGCCAAAATGCCAACGTAGAGAGCAGCGGCGAACACCCAGATGAAATTGAAGAAGCCGCCGCCATTGGACAAGAGCCTCAGACTCACAAACATGATGACAGACTGCAGCACCACGAGGCTGAGAACACGGCTCGCCACCTGATAGAATTTCACCCGACGCTTGAGAACCACAGGGGGGAAAATCAGCTCGCTGGCGAACATGGAGGCATTGGCCAAATAAACGGCCAAGGCAATCTTCTCAATGAAGAATGGAGGGACGATTTTACCTCCCCACGACAAAAACGCCGCAAGAACCAAATTCAACACAGCAAAATCGCCCAACAGCGTCAAGGCCTTTGCTATTATATAATAAGCTGAGTTCTGCTTCATAAAATATCGCTCAAAACCGCCCTGTTCTTTTTACCGTGCAAAGGTAATATAAAAAAAACAAATACTGAAAACTAACAACTAAAAATTCAGTTGTCACTTCACATTTTGCACCAAGTCCAACAATTGGTTCTCACTCTTTGCCCCCACAACATCCCGTCCACCAAGAGAAAGCCTCAGCAACACAAAAGGCCACACTGAATGTCCTGCTTTGGAATTGACAGCGACAAAAATGCGAGAATTTCAAATATCCATCTTATCCGCCCAATTGCCTGCACAAATGCCAACGTCTGATTTATATGCGAAAACGATTTGAAACAAGCAAGAGGATAAGACCGTCTATTTGCTTGAAAGCTACGCCTTAGCGAAAAAACCAAAAGCCGAAAAAGCGTCCAAATCTTTTGGATGTTAAAAAGATTTGAGTTATATTTGCAGTTGAAAACAAGTTACTCTTAAAGCAAATTCAGACAACAGCTATGAACGACAACAACACAAACACCGTTATCGGCAAGGTACTCCTCATCTATACAGGGGGTACAATCGGGATGGGGCGCAATGCTGAGACGGGAGCTCTGGAGCCACTCAACTTCAACCACCTCATAGAGCGTATGCCTGAGTTTGAATACTTGCAAACTGGTATTGAAGTCTATCAATTCAATCCTCCAATCGACTCCAGCAACATGAATCCACGCCACTGGGCACAGCTGGTGAGAATCATCGCCGACCGCTACGACCGCTACGACGGATTCGTGATCCTACACGGCACCGACACCATGGCCTACACGGCATCAGCCCTCTCCTACATGTTGGAGAACCTCACCAAGCCCGTCATACTCACCGGAAGCCAACTTCCAGTGGGGCAGCTGCGCACCGACGGCAAGGAGAATCTTGTGACAAGCATCGAAATCGCATCCATGCATGACGAGCGTGGACACGCCCTTGTGCCAGAGGTCTGCATCTATTTCAGCGGCAAGCTGCTGCGGGGCAACCGCTCCACAAAGCAGAACGCCGACGGATTCAACGCCTTTGACTCCTTCAACTATCCCCACTTGTGCGACGCCGGGGTCAACTTCGACTTCAACACCCATTATATCATGCAGCCCAATTGGGACAAGCCAATGATTCCCCACTACGCCATGAACTCCAACGTGATGGTGGTTTCGTTCTTTCCAGGAATCGAAGAGGACATCTTGCGCAGCGTCTTGGCAGCCAAAAACTTGCGGGGCATCATCATCAGGAGCTACGGCAGCGGCAACGCCCCCCAGTCACCATGGCTCATGCGAGTGCTGAAGGAAGTCTCGGAGCGGGGAATCGTAGTGGTCAACATCAGCCAATGCATCGCAGGTTTTGTCGAAATGGGACGATACGACGCGGGCTACCATCTTCAGGCCGTGGGAGTGGTGAGCGGCCACGACTCCACCGTTGAGGCCTCGGTGACGAAACTCATGTACCTACTCGGTAAATACAACGACTACCATGTGGTGCGCAATCTGATGTCGCGCTGCCTTGCCGGTGAATTCACCATCCCCCGGCAAAATGGCAACAAAGACACGGTCTAATACAACCAGCATTGGAATTTCAAACAGTCAGGAGGAAGGGGCTGCCCCATCTTTGCTTTAAATCTGCCCCTATCCCATTTTTTCTTACCCCATAAAGCCAGCGGGACTCCCACAGCGGGACTCCCAAAAACGTTCGGGCCAGGGTGTCTTGAAAGACGTATCAACAACAAACCAAGCACTTGCCTGCGCAATTTAGGCCAGCTTCCTATTTCCAACCCCTCATAACGCCTGCCTATTTTTTGTCATCCAAAGAATTTTTATTAAATTTGCAGCGTGATATTCTACTTCTCAGCAACAGGCAATACACGTTGGGCTGCCAAGCAGCTTCACGAAGCCACAGGGGATGAGCTTTTCTTCATTTCCGACCAGTTGTCTACGCCCTGCCGCTACAAGCTTCGGCCCGGCGAGCGCATAGGCTTTTGTTTCCCCGTGCATGGGTGGCGGCCACCGCGCGTGGTGAGGGAGTTCATCGCCCGTCTGCGATTCGACTCTCCCACAGTGGGACACTTCACCTTTTCCGTCATCACCGCCGGCGACACCACGGGAGAGACTTTCCCAATATTTGAGCGCGACCTCAAGGACTGCGGATTGGCTCTTCAGGCGAGATGCGCTCTGCTGATGCCCGAATCCTACGTGGGGCTTCCGTTCATGGATGTCGACAAAGTGGAGCGTGAGAAACAGAAGAAAGCCAAGGCTCAAGAAGACTTGAAAGGCTTCCTGCCGAATGTCGTCAACCGCATCCCAAAGGACGGCCCGCTCTATATCGGCCATTGGCCACGCATCAACTCACGGCTATTGGGTGCAGGCTTCTTGAGACTCGTCAACGACCGAAAGTTTCATGTGGTCAGCCAGCGATGTGTGAAGTGCGGTATCTGCGCCGATGTGTGCCCGCAACACGACATCCAAGGCGGACTGGGCTATGAGCCGACTTGGAAACACGACGGCTCCTGCCTCACCTGCTTCGCCTGCTACCACCATTGTCCCCACCACGCCATAGAGTTTGGCAACCAGACAAGGCGCAAGGGACAATACTTCTACGAGAAAAGAAATTTTTAATATAACAAGGATGAAAAAGGTAATATTGTTCTTCTGCCTCCTGTCGGCGGCCGTTTGCGCCCAGGCTGTGAAAGTAAATCCAGAGCCAGCTGTCGTCACACAAAGCGACGGCACGCGTCTCACAGTCTATGCCTACGGCGACGCAGACTTCCACTGGTACACCACCGCCGACGGAACACTGCTCTATCACGAAGGCACCAACTACTACGTGGCCGACGTGACGGCCGACGGCTCTCTCCGCCGCACTCCAGTACTGGCCCACGAGCCATCCCTCCGATCTGCTGAGGAAGTGATGCTGGCCGGCGCCCAAAACCGCAAGCTCTTCGCAAAGCGAATGGATGCCAAGTTGGAAGCCGCGCGCAAAATCTCCATCGTCACCAACAGCCGCTACTTCCCCCACACGGGTTCTCCCAAAGCATTGGTGATACTGGTCAACTTCGCCGACACGACTTTCGCTGAGGCCGACCCCGTGAGGACGTTCGACCAATATCTCAATTCCACATTGGACAATGGCAAGCTTGAGAATTTCGGTAATCGTGAGGACCGCAACTATGGCAGCGTGCGGAGTTATTTCAAGGACATGAGCTTCGGCCAGTTCACCCCACAGTTCGACATAGTCGGCCCTATCACCATGCCCAAAGGACTGGCCTACTACGGAAGCGACAACGACGCCAAGGTGGGCGAGATGATGACCACGGCCTGCCAACTCGTGGACGACAAGGTTGACTTTGCCAGCTACGACAGCGACAACGACGGATACGTGGATCTCGTGTATTTCATCTATGCCGGATATTCGGAGAGCCTGCAACAGAACTCATCTGACTGCATCTGGCCCAAGTCGGGAACGACGAACATCGGCACTTTCGACGGAAAGCAGGTTTGGCGCTACGGCGTCAACAATGAGCTCAACGGCTATCCCGGTGCATTCAAGACCGCGCCCGCGAAGCGCATCAACGGAATCGGACTCTTCTGCCACGAGTTCTCCCATACCATGGGACTTCCCGACATCTATCCCACGACCGCATCCGCCCGCGTGGACAACCAGGCCATGGAATACTGGGACATCATGGACGGCGGCGAATATCTCGACAACGGCTGGTGCCCCACGCCCTACACGCCTTGGGAGCGCGAGGTGATGGGATGGATGAAGATGGACACCCTCTCCAAGGCACAATACTTGGAGCTGACGCCCGTGCAGCAGGGAGGCAAGGCTTATAAGATACTTGGCGAGAACGGCGAGTATCTCATTTTGGAGAATATCCAGAAGACGGGATGGAACCAGCGTCAGTACGGCCACGGGCTGTTGGTCTACCGCATCGACTATCCCTACTCTTCGGTCAACCTCATGGACAGTCCCAACAACAACAAGGGCAAGCCTGCCGTCACCATTGTTCCCGCCGACGGACTGCTCATCTCTTCCTATTCCATCAACGGCACGACAGTCACTAACACCGACTACACCAGCAGCCTTGGCGGAGACCCCTATCCCGGCAAGGGCAATGTGACGGAACTCACGAGCGTGAAGCTCAACAATTCCACGCTCACCACCGCCCCACTCTACAATATCGCAGAGGACACGGAGTCGGGACTTGTCACCCTCTCGTTCATCGACCCCAACGCCACCGCCATCAAGTCCATCGCCACCCATAGCGAGGCCAATGGACACATCTACACGATTGACGGCAGATACGCAGGCAACACAACCAACCAGCTGCCTCGCGGACTTTACATCAAGGACGGCAAGAAGATTGTCATCAAATAAGCATCCCCCAACACTCCATCCCAGACGTACGCCGACCTGAGAAGACACCCCAAGGCCACAGATGCCCCAACAGGCTTCTGTGGCCTTTCCTTATGCCTATAGAATCTTTCACAAAAAAACTTACTTCAACATTTCCTTATTAAAAGAGAAATGATTAACTTTGCAACGAAGAAATAGAAAAGAAATAAGATTCACACAATATTCATAAACATTTTTAGCGAATATGATTATTTATTCAAAAGAAGTCGACAACATGTGCGTTGTCAAAAAGGGTGCCTACCACGGCCCTGCTCCAATTCCTGAAGAGGGTAAGTGGATTCAGGCCAAGGAGATCAAGGACATTTCTGGCTACACCCACGGTGTGGGATGGTGCGCTCCCCAGCAGGGAGCCTGCAAGCTCTCGCTCAACATCAAGGAGGGTGTCATCGTGGAGTGCCTCATCGAGACCATCGGCTGCACGGGCATGACCCATTCCGCTGCCATGGCATCAGAGATTCTTCCCGGGAAGACCATCCTGGAAGCCTTAAACACCGACCTCGTCTGCGACGCCATCAACACAGCCATGCGTGAGCTTTTCCTGCAGATTGTCTATGGCCGCAGCCAGAGCGCTTTCTCGGAGAACGGCCTCGCCGTGGGAGCCGGACTGGAGGACCTTGGCAAGGGCTTGCGCTCACAGACGGGTACGCTCTATGGCACCATGGCCAAGGGCACACGCTATCTGGAGCTCACAGAGGGCTACATCACGAAGATGTTCCTTGACAAGGACGACTATGTTTGTGGCTATGAGTATGTTCACCTGGGCAAGATGATGGAAGCCATCAAGAACGGCATGGACGCCAACGAGGCCGTGAAGAAGTTCACAGGCCGCTACGGCCGCACCACAGCCGACCAGGGTATTGTTAAATCTATCGACCCACGTAAAGAATAAGGAGGAACCACTGTATGATTAGAAAAGTTCAATACGAGAGCCAGGAGCGTCGTGAGGCACAGGTCAACGCTGCGCTTCAGGCCAATGGCATCAAGAACCTCGAAGAGGCAAACGAAATTTGCGACAAGCTGGGCATCGATCCTTATCAGATTTGCGAGGACACACAGCGCATCTGCTTTGAGAATGCCAAATGGGCTTACGTAGCAGGTGCCGCCATCGCCATCAAGAAGGGCTGCAAGAACGCCGCCGAGTGCGCCGAGGCCATCGGCATCGGCCTGCAGGCTTTCTGCATTCCCGGCAGTGTGGCCGACGACCGCAAGGTGGGTCTGGGCCACGGCAACTTGGCAGCCCGTCTGCTCCGCGAGGAGACAGAGTGCTTCGCCTTCTTGGCCGGCCACGAGAGCTTCGCGGCCGCTGAGGGAGCCATCAAGATTGCCGAGATGGCCAACAAGGTGCGCAAAAAGCCGCTCCGCGTCATCCTCAACGGTCTGGGCAAGGACGCTGCACAGATCATCAGCCGCGTGAATGGCTTCACCTACGTGAAGACCAAGTTCGACTACTATACCAGCAAGCTGAACATTGTGGAGGAGATTCCTTACGGCAACAATCCCGAGCGCTTGAAAGTGAAGTGCTATGGCGCCGACGACGTGCGCGAGGGCGTGGCCATCCTGTGGCATGAGAACGTGGACGTTTCCATCACGGGCAACTCCACCAACCCCACACGCTTCCAGCACCCTGTAGCCGGCACTTACAAGAAAGAGCGCTTGGCAGCTGGCAAGCCCTACTTCTCTGTGGCCTCGGGTGGCGGTACGGGTCGTACGCTGCATCCCGACAACATGGCCGCAGGCCCCGCTTCCTATGGCATGACCGACACCATGGGCCGCATGCACAGCGACGCCCAGTTTGCCGGCTCGTCGTCGGTTCCCGCCCACGTGGAAATGATGGGCTACTTGGGCATGGGCAACAACCCCATGGTGGGCGCCACTGTGGCCGTGGCCGTGCAGACCGACCTGCTGCTCAATGGCAACAAGTAATAGTCGACAGCTATACCTTATATATATAAAGGAGCATCCCAAAAGGGTGCTCCTTTTTTTATTCAACAATTCCAATACGTCTCAATCCTGATGAGTGTAGACGAGAAATGTGGCGGCCGTCATGCAACTGTGCGACGGTTGTTCTATTGCTGTGGGGCGACTGTTCAATAGTTGTGTGACAGTTGTCACACAAGTTGGGCGAGCAGCACAACCACAATCTGAAGCCCTCCTTGTGTAGCAATCCCCCACCTCGGATGGGGCATTTATCAAGTAGAGGAAAGAAAAACGGGTAAGGAAAGCGATATTTGCAATCTTTTTTTTAACTTTGCATCATAATATTATTGAACGTTCAGTTTTGATAGAGAAGCATATCGTTTTAGAAGACATTGACCCCGTGGTGTTCTACGGCGTCAACAACAGTCACTTGCAGATGCTCAAATCGTTGTTTCCCAAGTTGCGCATCGTGGCAAGAGACAATGTCATCCGCGTACTTGGCGATGAGGAGGAGATGGCCAAGGCCGAGGACGACATAGAGAAGATGAGGATGCACGTGCTGAAATACAATGGCATCTCAGAAGAGGACATCCTCGACATCATCAAAGGAAAACAGACCAAGGCCGACGGAGTGAAGGGTGTAATCTGCTACAGCATATCGGGCAAGCCCATCATGCCCAAGACCCCCAACCAGCAAAGGTTGGTCGACGAATACACAAAGAACGACATGGTCTTTGCCGTGGGGCCTGCGGGTACGGGCAAGACGTATCTGAGCATCGCCTTGGCGGTGAAGGCCTACAAGGAGAAGACGGCTCGCAAGATCATCCTATCGCGGCCCGCCGTAGAGGCCGGTGAGAAACTCGGTTTCCTTCCCGGCGACATGAAGAACAAAATCGACCCTTACCTCCAGCCGCTCTACGATGCCTTGGAAGACATGCTCCCACAGGTGAAGCTACAGGAGATGATGGAGAAGAACATCATCCAGATAGCCCCGTTGGCATTCATGCGCGGGCGCACGCTCTCTGACGCGGTAGTGATTCTCGATGAGGCCCAAAACACCACGTCGGCCCAATTGCGCATGTTCCTCACCCGCATGGGATGGAACACGAAGATGATCATCACCGGCGACATGACACAGATAGACCTCCCACGCGAGCAACGCAGCGGACTGGTCGAGGCTCTGAGAATACTGTCAGGCATTGAGGGCATCTCGGTGGTCAACTTGGGCCAGGAGGACATTGTGAGGAACAAACTCGTCACCCGCATCGTCAATGCCTACGAGCGTCACGACAAGACTGGGAAAGAGAAAGAAGTAATTCCAAACAAAGCATAATCAAATGAAAGCAATTACAAGAACCGATTTCCATTTCAATGGTCAGAAGAGTGTTTATCACGGTAAGGTGAGAGACGTCTACAACATCAACGACGACCTGATGGTGATGGTGGCCACCGACAGAATATCCGCCTTCGACGTGATTCTGCCCAAGGGCATTCCTTTCAAGGGACAGGTGCTCAACCAGATAGCCGCCAAGTTTTTGGACGCCACGAGCGACATCTGCCCCAACTGGAAGCTCGCCACTCCCGACCCAATGGTTACGGTGGGACTCAAATGCGAGGGATTCCGTGTGGAGATGATCATACGCTCCATCCTCACCGGCAGCGCATGGAGGGCCTACAAGGACGGTTGCAGAGAGCTTTGCGGCGTAAGGCTGCCCGAGGGCATGAAGGAGAACCAGCGCTTCCCCGAACCCATCATCACCCCCACCACGAAGGCCGACGAGGGACACGACATGAACATCTCGCGTGAGGAAATCATCGAGCAGGGCATCGTCCCCGCCGAGGACTATGCCATCATGGAGGACTATACCCGCAAGCTCTTCAAGCGCGGAGGGGAGATTGCCGCCAAGCGGGGGCTGATTCTCGTCGACACGAAATACGAGTTTGGCAAGCGCGACGGCAAGGTGTACCTCATCGACGAAATCCACACTCCCGACTCCAGCCGCTACTTCTATGCCGACGGCTACGAGGAGCGCCTGGCCAAGGGCGAGCCGCAGAGGCAGCTCTCCAAGGAGTTCGTGCGCCAATGGCTCATCGAGCACAACTTCATGAACCAGCCCGGACAAGTGATGCCTGAGATAACCGACGAATATGCCGAGAGCGTCAGCGATCGCTACATTGAGCTCTACGAGCACATCACTGGCGAGAAGTTTGACAAGGCCGCCGAGACCGGCGACGTGTTGGGACGCATCGAGCGCAATGTGGCCAACTATCTCGCAAAGGTTGAGGAATGACCGTTCCCCAATCTGGGACTTCATTTCGCACATGGAACAAAGAGGGGAGCTGAAGGGGCATGCCCCTTCAGCCCCCTCTCAACAACCGAAAGAGGGAATATGTATCAACAGGAGAAAATCACCCCCTACTCCAACAAGGAGAAGAAGGGACAGCAGGTAGAGGAGATGTTCGACAACATCGCCCCCACCTACGACACCCTCAACCATCGGCTGTCGTGGAACATCGACAAGCTGTGGCGCAACCGGGCCATCAACGCACTAAGGGAATACAAGCCCCAGCGCATGCTCGACATCGCCACCGGCACGGGCGACTTTGCCCTTCTCGCAGCCAAGAGGCTGCACCCCCGCCAACTCATCGGAGCCGACATATCAGAGGAAATGATGAGGATAGGGGCGCAAAAGGTGAAAAGAGCCGGACTGGACAATGTCATCAGCTTCGCCAAAGAGGACTGCATGGCGCTTAGCTTCGCCGACAACAGTTTCGACGCGGTGACGGCAGCCTTCGGCATACGCAATTTTGAGGACCTCGACCGGGGGCTGGCCGAAATCCATCGCGTGCTGAAGCCCGGCGGCCATCTGAGCATCGTGGAGCTGACCACACCGGTGACTTTCCCCATGAGGCAACTCTTCAAGATCTACAGCAACACGGTGCTGCCCCTCTACGGAAGGATGATAAGCAAGGACAGCAGCGCCTACGAATACCTGACGAGGACCATCGAGGCGTTTCCACAAGGAGAGGTGATGATGGACATCTTCAAGAAGGCGGGGTTCGCCAAGACCTCTTTCCGCAGGCTCACCTTCGGCATCTGCACGATGTATCTCGCGGAGAAATGAGTTGCTACCCCCTTATACCTTATTATACAATGACAGCATAAAGACTACCCCCCTATGGACAAATACGGACTCATTGGTTACCCACTCGGCCATTCGTTCTCCATATCTTACTTCAATGAGAAATTCGAGAACGAGCACATCAACGCGAAGTACCTGAATTTCGAGATACCCACCATCGACGGGCTGACCGAAGTATTGGACCGCAACCCCGAACTACGCGGACTCAACGTCACGATTCCCTACAAGGAGCAAGTGATGAAATATCTCGACGCCATCAGCCCGGAGGCCGAGGCCATTGGGGCGGTGAATGTGATTCGCGTGACCCACAAAGGAGAAAAAGTCATCCTGAAAGGCTTCAACAGCGATGTCATCGGATTCACGCAGAGCATAGAGCCCCTGCTGGAACCCTCGCAGAAGAAAGCTCTCATCCTCGGCACCGGCGGGGCGGCCAAGGCCATCAACTACGGCTTGAGGTCGTTGGGGCTGAAGACACAATTGGTGAGCCGCTACAAGCGACAAGACACCATCACCTACGACTGGCTGACTCCAAAACTCGTCAAGGAGTACAACGTGATTGTCAACTGCACGCCCGTAGGGATGTATCCACACGCCGACGAATGCCCCGACCTGCCCTACGATGCCATAGACACCCACACCCTGCTCTACGACTTGATATACAATCCCGACGAGACGCTCTTCCTGAAGCGGGGCCGTGAGCGCGGAGCAACGGTGAAGAACGGACTGGAGATGCTTCTGCTGCAGGCCTTCGCCTCATGGGAATTTTGGAATGGAAAGGACTAAAACACAGATACAATGACAAACAGATACATGCAAAGGGGCGTAAGCGCCGCCAAGGAAGACGTGCACAACGCCATCAAGAATATCGACAAGGGAATCTTTCCGCAGGCCTTCTGCAAAATCATGCCCGACATCGTGGGCGGCGACCCCGACTATTGCAACATCATGCACGCCGACGGGGCTGGCACCAAGTCGAGCCTGGCCTATATGTACTGGAAAGAGACTGGCGACCTGAGCGTGTGGAAAGGCATAGCCCAGGACGCCATCGTGATGAACACCGACGACCTGCTCTGCGTGGGTGCCGTGGACAACATCCTCGTCAGCTCCACCATAGGCCGCAACAAGATGCTCATACCGGGTGAGGTGATTTCGGAAATCATCAACGGCACCGACGAAATCCTTGCAGACATGCGCAAGATGGGCATCGGCATTTGGCCCACTGGAGGAGAGACGGCCGACGTGGGCGACTTGGTGCGCACCATCATCGTCGACTCCACTGTGACTTGCCGCATGAGGCGAGCCGACGTAATCGACAATGCCAACATCCGTCCGGGCGACGCAATCGTGGGACTCAGCTCCACGGGCCAGGCCTCTTACGAACACGGGTACAACGGCGGAATGGGCAGCAACGGACTCACCAGCGCCCGCCACGACGTGTTCGCCAAATACTTGGCAGCCAAATATCCTGAGAGCTACGACCCTGCCGTGCCCGACGAGCTGGTCTACAGCGGCAAGTACAAACTGACCGACCCCGTGGAAGGCAGCCCCGTCAATGCCGGCAAGCTCGTGCTCTCCCCCACCCGCACCTACGCGCCGGTAATCAAGCGGCTGCTCGACGAGCTGCGCCCCGAGATCCACGGCATGGTGCACTGCACAGGCGGCGCACAGACCAAGGTGATGCACTTTGTGGGCGACAACTGCCGGGTGGTGAAGGACAACATGTTCCCCATCCCACCCCTGTTCAAGGTCATCCACGACTGCTCCGGCACCGACTGGAAGGAGATGTACCAGGTGTTCAACATGGGCCACAGAATGGAAATCTATGTGCGTCCTGAGGTGGCCGACAAGGTGATGGCCATCAGCAAGAGCTTCAACATCGACGCTCAAGTGGTGGGGCACATCGAGGAAGGCGCAAAGAGCCTCACCATCAAGAGCCCTTACGGCATCTTTGAATATTAATCTACGGAAATTATATGAGCCGTGGGGAAAGCCCCGGCCATGGACGAAACTCGACAGAAGCACAAATGCAAGACAACCAGATACTACAGAAACTCGACGGACTCGACGCGCGCTATGAGGAAGTGGCCACGCTCATCACCGACCCTGCCGTCATCGCCGACCAGCCACGCTACGTGAAGCTCACCAAGGAATACAAGGACTTGGGCGACATCATGGATGCCAAGAAACGCTATGTGGCCTGCCTCAACTCCATCAAGGAGGCCAAGGACATCATTGCCAACGAGAACGATGCCGACATGAAGGAGATGGCGCGCGAGGAACTCGCCGAGAACGAGGCCAAGCAGCCCAAGATAGAGGAGGAAATCAAGATGCTCCTCATCCCGAAGGATCCCGAGGACGCCAAGAACGTGCAGATGGAAATCCGCGCGGGAGCCGGCGGCGACGAGGCGGCGCTCTTTGCCGGCGACCTGTTCAACATGTACAAGAAATATTGTGAGTCGAAACACTGGACGGTGAGCGTGACCAGCGTCTCGCCCGGAGCCGTGGGCGGCTACAAGGAGATAGATTTCGCCGTGTCGGGCGACAATGTCTACGGCACGCTGAAATACGAGTCGGGAGTGCACCGCGTGCAGCGTGTGCCAGCAACCGAGACGCAGGGCCGCATGCACACTTCGGCAGCAACGGTGGCCGTGCTGCCCGAAGCCGACAAATTCGAAGTCAACATCAACGAAGGCGACATCAAGTGGGACACATTCCGCTCAAGCGGCGCTGGAGGGCAGAACGTCAACAAGGTGGAATCGGGCGTGCGACTGCGCTATCCTTGGAAGAACCCCAACACAGGCGAGGTGGAGGAGATACTCATCGAATGCACCGAGACGCGCGACCAACCCAAGAACAAGGAACGCGCCCTGTCGCGTCTGCGCACTTTCATCTACGACCGCGAGCACCAGAAGTACATCGACGACATTGCCAACCGCCGCAAGACCTTGGTGTCGACGGGCGACCGCTCGGCCAAGATCAGAACCTACAACTTCCCCCAGGGCAGGGTGACCGACCATCGCATAGGCTACACCACACACGACCTGCAGGGATTCCTCAACGGTGACATCCAAGCCATGATCGACGCGCTCACTGTGGCTGAGAATGCCGAGAAGCTTAAAGAAAACGAATTGTAACACTCAAACCGCACAACCATGACAAGAAAAGAATTGGTGGAGCAGATATTCCAGAAGAAGACCTTCCTCTGCGTTGGTTTGGACACCGACATCAAGAAGATTCCCACATACCTGCTCAACGACCCTGACCCGATTGTGGCCTTCAACCAACAAATCATCGACGCTACGGCCCCCTACTGCGTGGCCTTCAAGCCCAACATGGCCTTCTACGAGAGCATGGGCGTGAAGGGCATCGCAGCCTTTGAGACCACCGTGCAATACATCAAGGAAAACCATCCACACCACTTCGTCATCGCCGACGCCAAGCGCGGTGACATAGGCAACACCTCGGCCATGTACGCCCGCACCTTCTTCGAAGAGTATGATGTCGACGCGCTCACCGTGGCTCCCTACATGGGAGTGGACTCCGTAAGCCCCTTCTTGGAGTATGAGGGCAAATGGGTGATCCTGTTGGCCCTGACTTCCAATGCGGGAAGCAAGGACTTCCAGCTGACAAAGAACGAGGAGGGCGAGCGCCTCTTTGAGCGGGTGCTGAAGAAAGGACTCGAATGGGGCAACACTGGCAACCTGATGTTTGTCGTCGGTGCAACACGTGGCTCGCTCATCGGCGACGTGCGCAAGGTGGCTCCCGAGTCGTTCCTGCTTGTGCCTGGTGTGGGCGCCCAAGGCGGAAGCTTGGAAGAGGTGTGCAAGTATGGCATGACAAAAGACTGCGGCTTGTTGGTCAACTCCTCGCGCGGCATCATCTACGCCTCCGACGGCGAGGACTTCGCCGAGGCCAGCGCCGCCAAGGCAAAGGCACTGCAAGAACAGATGGCCGCCGAACTGGCTAAGATTCAATAAAGCAAGAACGACGCGAGTCGGGTTGACCGTTAGGCAATCCAACCCAGATTCTTCTTCATCCCAACTCGTCCGTCGCGACCCAATGGTAGTCGCCCACAAGGATTCATCCCTACGGGCGACTACGCGTTTACGGCAATTTGACAGAAGCATGGTGTAACATCCAATTGCAGGGGCAATGCCTCGTGCAGTTGGGTACAGTTCTCTTTCCAACCTTTGCTGAAGCTTCGGTTGGATGCGTGCGGATTATCATTTTACGGATATTCAATTTGAAAAATAAACAAGCAAGCGGCATATAATGGGCAAGTAGGCGACGAATAATAGGCAAGTAGCCCATGGAAAAAAGGCGGATGCGCAACGAAGAAAGGTCAAGAATTGGAACAAGACTGCAGAAGCCTTGGTCTCGCGCAAGTCGACAACGAGAACGAAAGCACAAGGCTCCCAAAGACGCGAAATAGGCTGTGCAACGCCCAAATACGTGCAATGAAAGAATTAAAATACTCAAATATCGCAGTAAGTTTTGGCTAAATAAATATTTTTTGCTACATTTGCAAAATTAATAATAGCTCTTATTTCAAACAACAATATGGAATTTACAGCAAGACAAATTGCCGATTTCATCAAGGGACGCATTGAGGGTGACGAGAACGCCACTGTTCACACCTTCTCCAAAATAGAAGAAGGCGTTCCTGGAGCGATTTCGTTTTTATCCAGTCCCAAATACGCCCATTATCTTGACAGCACCGAAGCTTCCATCATTCTTGTCGACGACAGCATCGCCATAGACAAGCCTGTGAGGCCCACTTTAATATATGTAAGGAACGTGAGGGACTGCATAGCCCGGCTCTTGCAGCTCTACGCCAGCTCCATGCCACAGAAGAAGGGCATTTCCGAGAAGGCTTCCATCTCGCCAACGGCAAAGATTGGCGAGAATGCCTACGTGGGTCCATTCGCCGTGATTGGCGATGGGGCGGTAATCGGCGACAACGCCCAGATTTATCCCAACGTCTATGTGGGCGACGAGGTGCGCATAGGCGACAACGTGAGGCTGTATCCCAATGTGGTGGTTTACCACGGCTGCAAGCTCGGCAACAACGTCACCATCCACGCCGGCTCGGTCATCGGAGCCGACGGATTCGGCTTTGCCCCGACACCCAACGGCTACGACAAGATCCCCCAGATAGGCATCGTCACCATTGAGGACGATGTGGAGATAGGGGCCAACACCTGCGTGGACCGCTCCACCATGGGCAGCACCTACGTGCGCAAAGGCGTGAAGCTCGACAACCTCGTGCAGATTGCCCACAACGTGGATGTAGGCGCCAACACGGTGATGTCGGCCCAGGTGGGCATAGCTGGCTCCACCAAAATCGGAGAGTGGTGCATGTTTGGCGGGCAGGCGGGCATCTCGGGACACATCACCATCGGCGACAAGGTGTTCCTGGGCGCCCAGTCGGGAGTGCCAAGCAGCCTGAAGAGCAACCAGCAGCTCATCGGAACACCTCCCATGGAGAAGATTCCCTACTTCAAGAGCCAGGCTCTTTTCCAGAAGCTTCCCGAGATTTACAAGCAGGTGAACCTGCTGCAGAAAGAAATAGAAGAATTAAAGAAGAACAAAAAATAAAGACATCAGATGGACACACTGAAACAGAGGACCCTCAAAGGCAGTTTCTCTCTCTTTGGCAAAGGACTGCATACAGGCTTGAACCTGACCGTGACTTTCAATCCCGCTCCAGAGAATACAGGATACAAGATACAGCGCATCGACCTCGAAGGGCAGCCAGTCATCGATGCCATAGCCGAGCATGTGGTCGACACGCAGCGGGGAACCGTGGTTGCCAATGGCGACGTGCGCGTGGGCACCATCGAGCATGGCATGGCAGCCCTCTACGCACTCGGTGTGGACAACTGCCTCATCCAAGTGAACGGCCCCGAATTTCCCATCCTCGACGGCTCCAGCCTGATATTCGTACAGAAGATCCAAGAGGTGGGGACCGTGGAGCAGAATGCACCCAAGGACTTCTACATCATCCGCAAGAAGATTGAGGTGAAGGATGAGGAGACCGGCTCATGCATCACGATACTCCCCGACAGCGAGTTCTCCATCACAGCCATGTGCAACTTCAACTCCAAGTTCATCGCCTCGCAGTTCGCCACCCTCGATGCCGCCGACAAGTTTGCCGACGAGATAGCTCCCGCACGCACGTTCGTCTTCGTGCGCGACATCGTACCCCTCTTGGAGGCCAACCTCATCAAAGGCGGCGATCTGGACAACGCCATCGTCATCTACGAGCAGATAGTGCCACAGGAGAAACTCGACAAGCTGGCCGACCTGCTCCACGTTGCCCACATGGACGCCACGAAGCCCGGCTACATACAGCACCGCCCGCTGATGTGGGAGAACGAGTGCACACGCCATAAGCTGCTCGACATCGTGGGCGACATGGCCCTCATCGGCAAGCCCATCAAGGGCCGCATCATAGCCACCCGTCCGGGCCATACCATCAACAACAAGTTCGCCCGTCTCATGCGCAAGGAGATTCGCAAGCATGAGGTGCAGGCCCCCATCTACGACCCCAACGACGAGCCACTGATGGACAACGTGCGCATCCGCCAGCTCCTGCCCCACCGCTATCCCATGCAGTTGGTCGACAAGGTTGTGGCCATGGGAGCCACAAGCATTGTAGGCGTGAAGAATGTGACGGCCAACGAACCCTTCTTCCAAGGCCACTTCCCCAGCGAGCCCGTCATGCCCGGCGTGCTGCAGGTGGAAGCCATGGCGCAGTGCGGCGGACTCTTGGTGTTGAGCCAGCTGGAGGATCCCGAGCGGTGGTCGACCTACTTCCTGAAGATTGACGACGTGAAATTCCGCGACAAGGTGGTGCCCGGCGACACCCTGCTCTTCAAGGTGGAGCTTCTCCATCCTGTCCGCCACGGCATCAGCTCTATGAAGGGCTACGTCTTTGTGGGCGACCATGTGGTCTCCGAGGCCACCTTTACAGCACAAATCAAAAAAAACAGATAAAGAATGAACCAGATAAGTCCACTTGCCTACGTACATCCTGAAGCCAAGTTGGGTGACAACAATATCATCGGCCCTTTCTGCTACATCGACCGCAATACGGTGATGGGCGACAACAATGTGTTGCAAAACAGCGTGACCATCAACTACGGCGCGCGCATTGGCAACAACAACGAGTTCTTTCCAGGAGCGAGCATATCCACCAAGCCACAGGACCTTAAGTTCAAAGGCGAGGACACGATATGCGAGTTGGGCAACTTCAACTCCGTGCGTGAGAATGTGACCATCTCCCGCGGCACGGCCTCTAAGGGCACCACCCAGGTTGGCGACCACAACCTGCTAATGGAGAACATGCACATCGCCCACGACTGCTTCTTCGGCTCGCATCTCATCATCGGCAACTCCACCAAGTTTGCCGGCGAGGTGAGCGTGGCCGACAATGCCGTCATATCGGCCGAAGTGCTGTGCCACCAGTTCTGCCGCATTGGAGGCTACGTGATGATACAGGGCGGAAGCAGATTCTCGCAAGACATCCCTCCCTACATCATCGCCGGCAAGGAGCCCATCCGCTATGCAGGTGTCAACATCGTGGGACTGCGCCGCCACGGTTTCAGCAACGACCTCATCGAGCTCATCCACGACGCTTACCGCCTGCTCTATTCCAAAGGTGTGCTTGCAGAGGGCATCGAGGAAATCAAGAACAACCTGCAAATCACGCCCGAGATCCAAAACATCATCGACTTCGTAAGCTCTTCAAAGCGCGGCATCATCCGCTAATCCATTTGAACACGCTTGTTGTCATAGTAGGACCCACCGGCGTGGGCAAGACAGAGCTTTGCCTCACCGTAGCCGAACATTTACATGTGCCTATCGTGAATGCCGATTCGCGACAGGTCTACGCTGAGATTCCCATTGGTACGGCCGCACCGACCCCAGAGCAGATGCGGCGCGTACCACATTTTTTTGTTGGCACTCGCCATTTGGAAGACTACTACAGCGCCAGCCTCTATGAGCAGGACGTGTTGGGGATTCTTCCAGGGCTTTTTGATGCCTCACGCAGCTTCCATCCCAACCATCCCGTGGCCCTGCTCACGGGAGGCTCCATGATGTATATTGACGCAGTGTGCAAAGGCATCGACGACATCCCCACGGTGGACGACGCCACGCGCGCCCTGCTCAAGCAACGCCTCAGCGAGGAAGGGCTGGACACACTCGTTGAAGAGCTTCGCCAACTCGATCCCGAATATTGGCAAAGCGTTGACCGCAAGAATCCACGTCGGGTGGTCCACGCCTTGGAAATTTGCATTATGACGGGAAAGCCCCTGTCGTCGTATCTCACCCACAAAGAGAAAGAACGTCCATTCCGCACCATTAAGGTAGGCTTGAACAGAGACCGCGCAGAGCTCTACAACCGCATCAACGCCAGGGTGTTGGACATGATGGACAAAGGCTTTATTGAAGAGGCCTACAAGGTTTATCCGCTCAGGAACAGGAACGCCTTGAACACAGTGGGATTCAAAGAAATGTTTGAATACCTCGACGGACTGGTGACCTTGGACGACACGGTCGCCCACATACAATCCAACACCCGACGATATATGAGAAAACAGCTCACATGGTTCAATCGAGACCCCGCCATCAGATGGTTCCATCCCGACAACGTTAAAGAAATAATAAATTATATTGATGATAGGTTAAATTCGACTGATTTTTCGTAATTTTGCGACACAAAGTAACAACACGATCAACCGACACAGGTTTGTTCTTAGACTATTGATTCTATGAAGAAAATAATCAGATTCCTCAAATGGAGTTGGAAGAAGATTAAAGGCTTCTGGCCTTGGTATAAAAACCTATACCTCGGCAAGGCCTGGTATACGAAGACACTGATAGGTTTCGTCTCCTTCATTGTGGCCTTCTTCCTGTATTTGGGAGCCGTAGACATCAACTTCCTCTGGCTCTTTGGCAAGTCGCCGGGCTATTTCTCAGGCATTCTTGACCCGCAAACCTCACAAGCGTCGGAGATCTACTCCGCCGATGGTGTGCTGATTGGTAAATATTTCAATGAGAACAGAACGCCCGTCAAGTACGACGAAGTGAACCCCGACTTCTTCAAGGCTCTCATCGACACGGAGGACGAGCGCTTCTACAAGCATTTCGGCATCGACCCCATAGGATTGTTTGCCGCAGCCAAGGACGCCTTGCTCCGCCACGACGGCCGGGGAGCGTCGACCATTACACAGCAGTTGGCCAAAAACATGTTCCGCGTGCGCTCACAGTATTCCACTGGACTCTTGGGACACATTCCGGGAGTGAGGATACTTATCATCAAGAGCAAGGAATGGATCATCGCCACCAAGTTGGAGACCGTCTACAGCAAGAAGGAAATCCTAACCATGTATGCCAACACGGTGGATTTCGGCTCCAACGCATACGGCATCAAGACGGGAGCGCGCACCTACTTCAACACCACGCCAAAGGATTTGACCACAGAGCAGTGCGCCGTTTTGGTGGGCATGCTCAAGGCCACATCCTACTACAACCCAAGAACCAACCCGGAGAACTCCATCAACCGCCGCAACCAGGTGTTGAACAACATGTACACCCACAAGGACCTGACCAAGGCGGAATGCGACTCGCTCAAGGAAATCCCCCTCAAACTCAACCTCCACATAGAGGAGAACTACGATGGCATAGCCCAATATTTCCGCAATGCCGTTGCCGACTATCTCAAGCCTTGGTGCGATGAGAATGGCTACGACCTCTACTCCGACGGGCTGAAAATCTACACAACACTCGACTCGCGTATGCAGAAATATGCCGAAGAGGCAGCCATCAAACAGATGAAGCAAGTGCAGCGCAATTTTGAAAACCATTGGGGACCATGGAACAAGCGCGAGTGCTGGATAGATGAGAACGGACAGGTGATTCCCGGCTTCATCGAGAACATCGCCCACAGACTGCCCACCTACAAGATGCTCCAAGCAAGGTATGCGGGACAGCCTGATTCCGTTGAATATTATATGAACAAACCCCACAAAGTGAAGGTGTTCGACTATGAGAAAGGCTTTAAGGAAATGGAACTTTCGACGATGGACTCCATCCGCTATATGGTCCACTTCATGCACTGCGCCTTCATCGCCATGGAGCCCCAGTCGGGAGCCGTGAAGGCCTGGGTGGGCGACGTGGATTTCAACACTTGGAAATACGACAAGGTGAAGGCCATGCGCCAGCCGGGCTCCACTTTCAAGCTCTTTGTCTACACGGAGGCCATGAACCAAGGCCTCACCCCCTGCGACAAACGGCGCGACGAATACATCTCCATGCAGGTCTACGACAAGATCCAGAAGAAAGAAGTGACGTGGACGCCCACCAACGCCAACGGTTCATTCTCCGGCGACTCCATTCCGCTGAAGGGCGCTTTCGCCAAGAGCATCAATTCCATCGCCGTGAGGTTGGGGCAGGAAGTGGGCATTCGCTCCATCATCGAGACGGCACAGAAGATGGGCATACAGAGTCCGCTCGACGACACGCCGTCATTGGCGCTGGGGTCTTCCGACGTCAACCTGCTCGAACTGGCCGACGCCTACAGCACCATCGCCAACGACGGAAAGCACCACGACCCGGTGCTCGTCACGCGGATTGTAGACTCGAAAGGCAAAGAGGTGTATGTCGCTCCCGACGACACAGAACAGGCCGTTCCCTACAAGAGTGCCTTCCTGATGCAGCAAATGCTGATGGGTGGCCTGCGTGAGCCCGGCGGCACCTCGCAGAGCCTCAACGGCTATGTGGGCGACTTCCGCGACTGCGACTGGGGCGGCAAGACAGGAACCTCAAACAACCACTCCGACGCTTGGTTCATGGGTGTCAGCCCTAATCTGGTCGTAGGTGCCTGGGTGGGCGGCGAGTACCGCAGCATCCACTTCCGCACAGGAGCATTGGGACAGGGGAGCCGCACGGCTCTGCCCATCTGTGGCTACTTCCTCAAGTCGCTCTTGGCCGACCCGAACTTCAAGCAGTACCGCGCGAAGTTCAAGAAACCACAAGACCCCGACATCACAAGCGACATGTATGAGTGCGCAAGCTATTATCAGCCGGTGAAGCACCAGGAGACAAACGACTCGACAGAAGTCATCAACGAAGATATAGAATTGGACGAGGATGGCAACCCCATAGCCACGCCCGACAACCAGAAAGAGGCCGCGCCCTCCACCTCCACTGACACCAAGAAGGAATCCGCGGCTGAGCCCAAGAAGAAGGAGACTCCAAAGCGTCCAAAGGAAGTGACGATGGACGACTTTTAGCCCAATCACGAAGCCCGCCAGCGCAATCGATGCCGATGGCGGGCTTCTTGGTTTTGAAAAGAGCGGAGGGGCGACAGGCTGAACCAATAAAAAACGCACAGCCCACACTGCCAATATCCAATCTTTTTGTTATCTTTGCAGAAAATTAGACAGGCATAAGGCAGAGAGCGGAAGGATCGCCATGCCCAGACTTGCCAACAACGGCACAAGACACAAAAACAAACATCTATACATTATGACGAAGAAGACAGAAGCTGAGACAGAAGAGAAGCACAGCCTGAGTTTCGTAGAACAATTGGTTGAAGAGGACCTCGCCGCCGGAAAGAACGACGGCCGCATACAGACTCGGTTCCCGCCGGAGCCCAACGGCTACCTGCACATCGGACATGCCAAAGCCATCTGCATGGACTTCGGAGTGGCCGAACGCTACAATGGTGTCTGCAACCTGAGGTTCGACGACACCAACCCAAGCAAGGAAAACACGGAATACGTTGAGAACATCCTCAACGACATCGAATGGTTAGGATTCAAGTGGGGAAACATCTATTATGCCTCCGACTATTTCCAGCAGCTGTGGGACTTTGCCATCTGGATGATCAAGCAAGGCAGGGCCTACGTAGACGAACAAACCGCGGAGCAGATTGCAGAGCAGAAGGGTACGCCGACCACTCCCGGCGTGGCCTCACCCTATCGCGACCGTCCCGTAGAGGAGAACCTGCGCCTGTTCCAGCAGATGAACACCCCCGAGGCAGTGGAGGGAAGCATGGTGCTGAGAGCCAAACTCGACATGGGCAATCCCAACATGCACTTCCGCGACCCCATCATCTACCGCATCATCCAGACTCCCCACCATCGCACGGGCACAAAGTGGCACTGCTATCCCATGTACGACTTCGCCCATGGGCAGAGCGACTACTTCGAGGGCGTGACCCACTCCATCTGCACGCTTGAGTTCGTGCCCCACCGTCCGCTCTACGACAAGTTCGTGGACTTCCTGAAGGAATACGATGGAACGGCAGCCAAAGGAATGGACAACTACCGCCCCCGCCAGATAGAGTTCAACCGCTTGAACCTCACCTACACAGTGATGTCGAAGCGCAAGCTCCACACCCTCGTGGACGAGCATTTCGTCAACGGGTGGGACGACCCACGAATGCCCACCCTCTGCGGCATGCGCCGCCGGGGCTACAGCCCGGAGAGCATACGCAACTTCATCAAATCCATTGGCTACACCAAATTCGACGCCCTCAACGACATGGCCCTGTTGGAGGCCGCCGTGCGCGACGACCTCAACAAGAGGGCCACACGCGTGAGCGCCGTCCTCGACCCCGTGAAGCTGGTCATCACCAACTATCCCGAAGAACAGAGCGAGGAAATGGAGGCCATCAACAACCCAGAGGACGATACCGCAGGAAGCCACACCATCACGTTCACCCGCAATCTGTGGATAGAGCGCGCCGACTTCATGGAGGACGCCCCCAAGAAATTCTTCCGCATGACACCGGGCAAGGAAGTGCGACTGAAGAACGCCTACATCGTGAAATGCACGGGCTGCACAAAGGATGCCGATGGCAACATCACGGAGATTCAGGCCGAATACGACCCACAGAGCAAGAGCGGTATGGAAGGAGCCAACCGAAAGGTGAAGGGAACCCTCCACTGGGTGAGCGCCGACGCCTGCATCAAGGCCGAGGTTCGCGAATACGACCGACTCTTCAACGTGGAGAACCCCTCCGCCGATGAGCGCGACTTCCGCGAGCTGCTCAATCCCGACAGCCTCCATGTGTTCACCAACTGCTATGTGGAGAAATTCGCGGCAGAGCGCAAGCCCGGCGAATATCTTCAGTTCCAGCGCGTGGGCTACTTCATGGCCGACCCCGATGGCGGCAGCGGGCATCCCGTGTTCAACAAGACTGTAGGACTCAAGGACACCTGGGCCAAGCAAATGGGCAAATAGTCTGTTGCCCTACGTTATCAGCGGACGCGCCTTGCTCTCCTATATGAATATATAATAAGGGGGCAAGCGCTCCCGTTTCCAAATCAAAAACATAGATTCATGGACGAGTTCTTCAACTCGAAAGAGTTCAAGGAAAAGCTTGCGAAATACGAAGAGGCCCGACAACAAGGCCTCTCCGTATTTTTGGATTCAGACGACATGGCCGACATCGCCGAATACTACCACATGCAGCATCGCGACGATGAGGCCTTGGATGTGTGCGACCGGGCCATCGCCATGTTCCCCCATTCCTTGCGCCCATTGGTATTCAGAGCCCGTTTTGAACTGATTATCCACAAAGACCCCGACAAGGCCGAGAGCTGGATGGAGCAAATAGAGGACACCGACGACCTCGACTACTACTATCTCTACGCAGAAATCCTTCTCGTAAGAGGGAAATATAAAGACGCGGAGACGTATCTGGAGGATGCCTACGACCATTTGGACGATGAGGACGACCGGGCCGACTTCGTGCTCGACGTGGCCTTGCTGATGTGCGACTATTACAGGATGGACGAGGCACAGCATTGGCTCAGCCTCTCCGACGAGCCCGACCAAGCCGACTATCAGGAGGCGAAGGGACGCATAGCCCTCTATCGCGGCCACTACGAGGAGAGCGAGAAGATTTTCAACCGCCTGCTCGACCAGGATCCCTACTCTGCACCTTACTGGAACACGCTGGCCACATCCCAGTTCCTGCGCAACGATGTACACGACTCCATCGAGAGCAGCGAATACAGCATCGCCATCAACCCTAACGACGACGAGGCCTTGCTCAACAAGGCCAACGGACTCTTCACTTTGGGCAACTACAAGGAAGCACTGAAATACTACGAGCGATATACCGACGTGGGCAACCATGCTTTGGGCACCGCTTTCCAGGCCGTAGTCCTCATGGCGCTGAAGCAATACCCCAAAGCCCGCAGGATGCTGGAGGACTCCATTGCAGAGATGACAGACGACGATGAGAACCTCTATGAGGTGGAGAGGCAGTTGTGCCTGTGTCTGAGTTCGATGAAGCTGACCGACGAGGCGCAGCATTGGGCCGACCGCATGTTCAGCCTCAAGAACATAGAGCGTTGGCAAGTGTATGTCTTCAAGGGCTATCTCCACTTATTCGCCAGCAGCTTCTCTGAGGCTCAGCTCTGCTTCAACCAAGCCGTGTATTGCGGCGACTCCCTCTCCTTGGTGGTCATCAGCATCAGCATGGCGCTCCACGACTGCGAGCTTTACGACTATTCCTACTGCATACACAATTACATCCTCCAGACCACAAACGAGGAGCTGAACATGGGATTCGCCTATCTCGCCGACGACTGCCTCCACCTCAACGAGATTGACGACTACAAGAAATACCTTCGCATAGCGTGCAGCCGCTGTCCCGATGAAGTGGGGTATGTCTTCGCAGACCAGATTCCCGACAACGTGCGGCCGGAAGACTACTGGAAGATTGTATGTAACAAATAACATATTTTGGAAATGAATTGGATAACATCCCTTTTGTCAAACCTCAATTACGGCACGGTTTACCTTCTCATGCTCCTTGAAAGTACAGTCGTACCCGTTCCCAGCGAGTTGGTCGTGGCCCCAGCAGCTTATCATTCTGCAGCAGGACACCTCAACATTTGGCTTGTGGTGCTTTTCGCCACCTTGGGAGCCATGACTGGAGCCACCATCAACTATCTGGCCGGCTACTATCTGGGACGCCCCATCATCTACAAGTTTGCCAACAGCCGAGTGGGGCACCTTTGCCTGCTCAATCAGAGCAAGGTGGAGAAGAGCGAGAAATACTTCGACGACCATGGCATGGTGGCCACCATAACGGGACGGCTCATTCCCGGCATTCGCCACCTGATATCCATCCCCGCCGGACTGGCAAAGATGAACTATTGGAAATTCCTGCTCTACACCACCATCGGCGCCGGTGCATGGCACGCCATACTCGCTGTCTTGGGCTGGTATCTCCACGACATTGTGCCTGAAGAGCAACTCAACGACAAGATATTGGAATACGGTGAATACATAAAGGTGGTCATCTGCATGATTGTAGCCATCGCCTTGGTCTATTTCATCATCCGCTATCTCGTGCGCCGCCACAAATCTTTGTCCAACACGCAGGAATGAAGGCCTTCCATGGCAAGCCATGGTCATTATCACTCAGGGAGCGACATACCGCACTCTGCGTTTGTATGGTCAGAATGTACATCGCCTTGCCGAAAGCTACAGAGACGGTAGAATCTTTGCATACCTAAAATCCGCAACTGTATGATTTCTCTCTTGAATTGAAGAAAATTCCACCAAAAGGTGTAAGATTCTCAGATTTTATTCGTATTTTTGCCATGTCCTGTTGGTGATTCTTTTACTTTTTTCGCAGCACAAAGTTAAGTGGATTTTCCGACATGGCAAAATCCAGAGCAACAAAATGTAGCTCAGGAATTTATAAATAAATCTAAATTAAAGTGCTGCAGATTTTAGGTAAATTATAAGACTATGGGAAATTTTCTACTTTGCAGTGCACTACTCGTAATGTCCATGGCTGGCGCCAAGGGCAAAGCTCCGGCTCCTCAACTTCCGCTCTCGCCCTCCTACCCCACAGAGGCAGCTGATGAGAACGAAGACACCATCCCCTTCACATTCAACAGCAAGGAGCAAGCGAAAGATTGGAAGCAATACCGTCTCGGCGACACCGAAGGACCGGGATGGGCAATCTACAATGGACTCTATCACGACTATGCTCCCGGCATGAAAGTTGGCACAGCCGACGATTGGTTTGTCTCCCCACCTTTGGAAATCAATCAGGAGGGAAAAATTGACTCCATCGAGTTTTGGAATGTGGGCTGGATGTACCGCATGGGCGACAACGACACCATTGCCCTCTACATGCTGACTGGCAGTCAGAACCCCCGAGAGGCCGCGGCGAGAGAGGTGCTGTTGGACGTGAGGGGCGACAACTATTTGTATATGGACCAGACGCATCTGGTGAGGAAGGACATAGCCATTCCTCAGACTGACGGAGCGGTCTATCTCGCATTCAGATACTTGAACACGAAGTTCGACGAATCTTGGTACAATGTCTTTTTCAACAACCTATGCATAAGCGGCGCCAAAGTGACTGACGCCATCAGTCAACCCACCCTCCGCTCAGGTGAGGTGCCCTTCACGCTCAGTTCCAACCACGAGACGGTTCATGTCGGTGGACTGGCTGCTCCAACCTCCATCCGCGTCTATTCCATCAAGGGCGAGCTACTCATTACGCAGCGGGCGGGCCAACAAGAGTGCGAACTGGACATAGCCCATCTGCCAAAGGGTATCTACCTGATACAGGCTGACAGCAAGCTGGGAAAGAGACAGATGAAATTCATCAAATAACAGAAAAAAGCCAGCTACATCACAAGCATGCACTGAACAACGAGGAATATGGAAAAAAGAAAAGTGTCTATCAGCATAACACAGGCCAATGTGTTCAGCGTTGCACTGCTCGTGGGAGCTATCCTTGTGTTTTTCGTTCCCTTCTGGCTCTTGTGGCCAGAATGGTATCTCCACGTTCCCAAAGGAGCGTCGACAGGCAAGTACCCCTTGGTGCTGTTGGCGACAGTGGTCATCGGCGTACTGGCACACGAGGGGCTGCACGGACTCACGTGGGCTTTGCTCAACAAAGGAGGATTCCGCCACGTCAATTTCGGAGTTATGTGGAAATACGTCACACCCTATTGCCACTACTCCGAACCGATGAGCCGGGGTCGCTACATCGCCGGAGCCATGATGCCCTGTGCGGTATTGGGAGTGGTGCCCGCCGTGGTGTCCTGGTTCAACGGCAATGTGTGGTGGCTGCTCTTCGGCTTAATCTTCTTCGCCGCGGCAGCGGGCGACATCTGGATGACCTGGCTCATGCTGAAAGAACCCAAGGATGCTCTCTTCCTTGACCATCCCTCGGAGGCCGGATTCTACGTGATGGAGAAAGGGTCTGAAGGAGAAGGGTAGGAAACAAGCAAGGCTGATTCTTGGCAGATTGAGAATCAGCCTTGCTTTTTATTACTTTCAGATGAGGAGCACCCTGCCGGGACACGTCCATGCAACGTGAGTAGCATAAGAGTGTGGCTGGCTGGCGGGATGGCACACCGATAATGAATTGTGAATTAGGGCCGGTTCTAATAATTTGGTTTAAAAACCAATCCGATATGTATATATGTTATTTCGGTAGTCTTCTGCATCTATCGGTCTCAAAACGTCAAGTCTCATCGGTCGTGTAGCCCGCTACACT
>SFCY01000188.1 GCA_004558865.1 Bacteroidales bacterium | reverse complement strand
CCAGCGCCAAGGGCTTAGACCCTCTGCCATTGTAGGGGCTGAGGACTTGTGAGAGGCGCGCCTCTCACCGCCCTCAACCCCTACAATGGCAGATTCTCCTGCGTCGAATCTTGGCGCTGACACAAAGGAAAACCTTGAAAACAGGCTATCGCCACCCAAACCTTGGAAACAGGCTGTCGTGCGATGTGTCCGCTGAGGGCAGCGGGACCTCCTGACGGAGAAGAAGCAACAGGCGCAGCCTTTGCATCACAGCAAAAGTGGTGAGGTTTTTGGAAATCATCAAGAAAAATGCTAATTTTGCATCCGCTGCAGAATCTCTCTCCTTCTCGCATCAACGGCAGGAGGGCGCGCGGCGACATTGTTAACCCGGGTGAGGTCGCGTCGACTGTCACCCTCATGTTGGATGGCTGTCCTTTAGAAAGATGTTGAGGACAGGCTGTAATATGGACAAGACACATGAAAGAAAATAGAATTTATTGGCTTGACAATTTGAAGTGGTTCCTCATCCTGCTTGTGGTGTTGGGCCATGCCATTCAGCACACCTACGCTGATTTCGGCCAGAACAGTTTGTTCCGCGCCATCTATTCCTTCCACATGCCCGCTTTCATGGCTGTCAGTGGCTATCTGGCTTGGAAGCCCAAGACCGTTTGCGTCTCTGCCACGGACTATCTGAAAAAACTCTTTCGGCGGGTGAGGCAGCTCGTCATACCTTATATGATATGGTCGCTCGCCGCCACGTTTGTCTTGGCTGGCGGTTTGGGAGTGGCTGATGTGGTCAGTCTCGTGGTCTATCCGGAGAGGAACTTGTGGTTTCTGTGGGTGCTGTTCATGATTTTCGTCTGTTTTGAGACGGTTCGGCTGTTGGCCAGCCGCTGTCCCCGATACGGCGATGCCATCGTCGTGGCCTCGGTGGTAGTGGTCTATGGGGCCGTCTCCCTGTGCCATACCCACAAGTTCGGACTGGATTCCATGCGATACTACTACATTTTCTATTGTCTGGGCTTCTTTGCCCATCACTACAAGCAAGTTTTCTCGCTCCCCAAGCCCGTCATTGCAGCCTTGTTCCTATTGTGGTGCGTGGGAGCGCATTATTGGCAGTTGGGCGGCCAGCCCGCGTGGGCACAGGGCTTCGGGTTGCTTGGCGCTGCCACCGTCTACAGTCTCTTCAAGCTCATTGTGGCAGTTTCTGCCATATTGGTGCTTTTGGGGCTTTTCTCCCGTTTTGCCAACAGGAGGTATGCCTCCACTCCTTTGGGCCAGGTGACGTTGGGTGTCTATGCCATCCATCAGACGGTCATCGGCGTGGTCTGCAACGGAATTAGGGGCATGATGCCTTGGGGGCAAGTGGCGGTCAACTTTGTTGTGGGTCTGTTGGTCTCGCTTTTGGTCATTTGGGTGTTGAGGCGTTGCAGGGCCACGCGCCACATCCTTTTGGGCGAAACCAGCGCTTGAGGGTGGCGGAGCGGTCTTCGCCCAGCGCAGTCAATAGTTCTCCAGAATCTTCCGCGACATGTTCACCTTTGGCTTCTTGGAGAAGAGCTTCACGAGCGGATAGATGAGAAGCCCGATGGGAATGCCAAAACCTTGGTTCAACTGCTGTCCTTGTCCGATGAGTGCCATGTCGGTTGGGTTGATGCGGAATCTGCCATTGATGTTCTTGGGCTGACGCATGGCCATCACGGTGACTTCGGGCAGACAGTGGCTGGCATTGACCAAGAAGAGCGTGTCGCCCAAGAGCTGGTGCTCCACCTTTTGGCGGATATAGCCGTTCTTGGCAATGACGACATAGCTGAAAGTGTCGGGCAGGGCGAAGAAGCCGTGCGCGTCGGTGTGGGTGATTCTGCCGTCGCTAAAAGCTACGTCCGCGTTGTAAATGAGCGTTTTGTTGTCCATGTCCAACACAAGGCATCTCTTTGGCTTGTCGTTCAGACATGCCTCTTCCGCTGCGAGTGATGCTACAGGCAGCGATAGGAGAATGGCAGTTGTCAGTATAATCAGTCTGTTTCGCATCTTTGTTGCTTTTGGTAGGAGGTGCGGCGTCCCGCCGCACAATCATACATGTTGCCCACGCCGCACAATCTTGCACGGCAAGACCCCGCACGTTCTTGCACGGCGAGACGCCGTGCCTCCTACTTGTCAGCTGCAAATTTAGATAAAATTTCCGAGTTATAAGCCAGTTGAGATAAAAAAACTAATAGATTTCCTCCCCCCGAAAAGCCGCCAACATGGGAAAATCAA
>SFCY01000187.1 GCA_004558865.1 Bacteroidales bacterium | reverse complement strand
TCTAACTTACTGCGATCCAATAGGGATTGGAGCCTCTCTTTTTTCTTTTCCATCTTTTCTTTTTGAGGTGTCAACCATATTTAAAAAAAGACACACAATACCCTGACTCCCGAAGACAAGGGAGTTTTCTCACCTTATCCATCCATGGATGGCCTGGCTGCTACAGAAAAGAACTTTTTCAGAAGAATCGTTTGCCGCTTCTGTAATTTTTTATTATATTTGCGAGCAACATAAAGAGCTTCTTCTCCCCACACGCTTGATTCCTGCCAGATGGTTGGCATCCTGTTGGTGGGCTGAAGAATTGAACCAACTAAACAACCTGTCAAGCCATGATGAAAAGAGAGATGTTGACTCTTCTGTGCCTGTTTCTCGCCTTGGCCCATTCCCTCGCCCAGGGCCGTCGCGTGGCCGACTGTCCGTGGGAGAAAGAGTATGAGGAATGGCTGAGCAATGAGGACGATGCCGAGCTGTTGAGCGATGAGCAGTATGAGTTTTTGCAGGACCTCTATTGCCACAAGATTGACATCAACCATTGTGCTCCCGAGGAGTTGGAGCAGTTGCCCTTCCTCTCGGCCCAGCAGGTGGAGGACATAGAGGAGTATCTCTATCGCTACGGCGAGATGAAGAGCAGCGGCGAACTGCAGATGGTGGAGAGCATCGATGCCGTGACCAGACGTTTGCTCACCCAGTTTGTAAGTTTCAATTTCGACATGTCTTCTGACCGTAGGCCCATTGACAGCGTGTTTGTGAGGAAGAAAGGCTTGGCCGGCCTTTTGGATGGAACGAGGCAGGATTTTGTGGCTACGGCCAAGATACCCACCTACAAGCGTCTCGGCGACAAGTTGGGTGCCAACGACGGTGGATATTTGGGGTGGCAGTGGAAACATTCCTGGCGCTACACCCTGAGTGTGCCCGGTCGGCTGAAGGTGGCCTTGGTCGGCGCCAAGGACAGCGGCGAGCCTTTCTTCCGTGATGGCAATGGCAAGGGATGGGATTTCTACAGCGGCTATCTGCTTTATAAGGCCAAACGCCGCCATTTGGGACAGGCCTTTCGCGGCCCCTATCTGCGCGAGGTGGTGGTGGGACGCTACAGGATGCGCACGGGGATGGGACTGGTCGTCAACCGCAACCTGAGCTATGGCAAGACCTCGATGCTGCAGTCGCTTGGTAGGGGATATGGCTCCATCGTGGGTCACTCCTCCCGTTCCGAGGCCAACTACATGCAGGGGGCGGCGGCCACCCTCAGGCTTTATGAGTATGGGCGAACCAACTTGGACCTCACTCCCTTTTTCTCCTGGCGAAAGATAGACGCCACCCTCGATACGTTGGAGTCGGGCGAAAAGGTGATTGCTACCGTGTTGACCAATGGCTACCACCGCACCCGCAACGAGATGAATCGCAGGGGCGATGCCAGCCAGTGGCTGGCGGGCGGCAACCTCAACCTGCGGTGGAGGCGGTGGCATGCGGGAGTGACCGGACTCTACGTTGCCTTCAGCCAGCCTCTTGCGCCGCGAGAGTCACTTTATCGGAGATGGTCGCCCCGTGGAAGCTCGTTTTGGAACCTCTCGGTGGACTATGGCTACACAAGCAGCCGACTGAACATCGGAGGCGAGACGGCCACGGGCGACTGTGGGAGCGTGGCGACGGTGAACAGCGTGAGCCTGCGGCTGGGCCGAAGCTTGGAGGCGGTGGCCCTCCACCGCTTCTACAGCTACCGCTTCTATTCCCTGATGGGCAACAGCTATGCGGCTGGCGGGAAGACGCAAAACGAGAGTGGCCTCTATATTGGACTCTCGTGGCGGCCAGTCTACGGTCTGGCGCTGAGTGGATATTCGGATATGGCCTATTTTCCTTGGGCGCGCTACAGGGCGGACCAAGCTTCCCACTATTGGGACAATTTGTTGGATGCAAGATGGGAGAGCGGACAGTGGAGGCTGTCTGCGAGAATGAGGTGGAAAAGGCAACAGCAGAATGGCAAGGCCGAGGGAGAAGGCAAGGACGGCTTGGTTTGGCATGACGAGCGGAGGCTGAGGCTTGCCGCAGAGTTCCAACCGCGCAATGCCATGGCTCGCCTGCAGCTGGATGGGGCCCGGGTCTCCACGGGTGGCAACAGCAGCAAGGGCTGGATGGCCACTGCGCAGGGAGGATGGCGGTGCGGCCGTGTGGCGTTGTGGGGGAGTGTGGCCTATTTCCACACCGACGACTACCAGTCGCGCCTTTACAGCTACGAGCGGGGACTGCTCTACACGATGTCCATAC
>SFCY01000186.1 GCA_004558865.1 Bacteroidales bacterium | reverse complement strand
GCATCTATCGGTCTCAAAACGTCAAGTCTCATCGGTCGTGTAGCCCGCTACACTCCCTCTTCAACTTACGTTTTGAGTCCCGATAGCTGGCAGAATACGACTCGACCTAATTTATAGAACCAGCCTTTATGCTTTGCGTGTCATAACCTGCACATCCTTTTCCATCGTTTCTTCCTTTTCCAATGTCGGTCGTGCTTTTCCTTGATGCGCAGCGCCTCGTCCATCATGCTGGCCGGCCAATGGCGGGCTGAAAGATAGCATTTGAGGAAATGGCGGAACTGGGCGCTCAGCTCGCTGAAGAGCGTGAGGTTTTGCAGGCATAGCCGCCGCGGGGGCAGCTCGCCCTCGGGATAGAAGCGCATGCGGTTGAGGTCGATCAGCTCGAAGTGGTAGCCGTCGCTGTCCTGGTGCCAGCGTATGTTGCCATTGTTCAGGTCGCGGTGGATGACGCCACGCTCGTGGAGGCTGGCCACAAACTGGGCCAGGGCCTCCGTGGCGGCATGGTCGAATATGTCGTCGTCGGTGATGAAGTCGGCAATGGGGAGCGCGTCGCTGATGGCGCTGACATAATAGAGTCGGGTCTTCAGCCGCCCGCGCCGCTCGGCCAGCCAGGCCACGGGAGTGGGTGTGGCTATGCCCCGCCGGAGCAGCAGGAGGGCGTTGTCGTAGCTGCGGCGTGCCTTGTCGTGCTCCACCAGCGTGTACCAGAAGCGGTGAAACCAGTCGAGGGCCTTGAACTCCTTCACGGCCACGAAGCGTCCGCTGGGCAGCGCCATGCGGTAGACATTGTTGCGCCCTTTGTATAGGCACTCCGCCTCGGCCAGCTCTATGCGCTGCGGCAGCTGGCGGATGTAGGGCGCGTCGCCGTGATAGTCGGGGCTCACCCGCGACTCCAAACCTGTCTTGCTATTCTTCATGCTGGCAAAGGTACGAAATATTTCTGTTTTTGCCATTGGATTTGGCAAAACGTTTGTATCTTTGCAATTGATGACCAAGCCTACACTCATATCCATCGGACTCGACGCCAAGCGCATCGTGGCCAATGCCACAGGCCTCGGAGCCTACGGCCGCAATCTCGTCAACGCCCTGGCCTCGGAGCCGGGACGCTACCGCTTCATCCTCTATGCGCCCGATGCGGGCCGCGACGACCTCCGCTCGCAGGTGAGGGAGTCGGAGCGCGTGGGCTTTGCCTATTCCGGCTGCCGCTGGCGGCTGGCCAAGGACCGCTGGCGCGCCGCCGGAGTGGTGGACGACGCTCGGCGCGCCGGCGTGAGGCTCTACCATGGGCTGTCGGGCGAGCTTCCCGCCGGACTGCAGCGGGCGGGCATACGGTCGCTTATGACCGTGCACGACCTCATCTTCATGCGCCATCCCGAATACTACAAGCCTGTGGACGTGTGGCTCTACAAGCGCAAGTTCCACCGCTCGCTCAAAGAGGCCGACCGCATTGTGGCCATCAGTGAGTGCACCAAGCGCGACATCCTCTTCTACAGCGACTTTCCCGAGGACCGCATCGACGTGGTCTACCAAGGTTGCGACACGCGCTTCCGCGAGCCCGTCGGCGAGGGGAAGATGCGCGAGGTGGCCGCCCGCTATGGGCTTCCCCCGCGGTATGTACTCAATGTGGGAACTGTGGAGGAGCGCAAGAACGTGCTGTTGGCCGTGAAAGCCCTGCCCCAGTTGGAGGCCGATGTGTGCCTGGTGGTCGTGGGTCGCCGCACGCGCTACGCCGACACCGTTTGGCAATGGGTGGCCCGCCACGGCCTCACAAGCCGTGTGCTGTTTCTCGAGGGTGTCCCCAACAGCGACTTGCCCGCCATCTACCGTCGTGCCTCCGCCTTTGTCTATCCCTCGCGCTATGAGGGTTTTGGCATTCCCATCATCGAGGCCATCCAGAGCGGGCTGCCGGTGGTGGCCGCCAAGGGCTCCTGCCTGGAGGAAGCCGGTGGCCCCGACTGCTGTTATGTGGATCCCGACGACAGTGGGGCGATGGCCGCCGCGCTCAACGAAATCCTCTCCACCGACCAGCAACAGCGTGTGGAGCGCGCCAAGAACTATGTGCGCCGATTTGAGAACTCCAACGTGGCCCAGCAAATCCTGCAGGAATACGACAGGATAATTCATGATTCATAAACTTTATAGGATGTTCAATATGGTGTACCAGAAAATATCGTCGCACCCGACAAATCCAGTTCATTTTAGTTTTTTAACCAAAACCAAGAAAACCCCTTTGTGCCAGCGCCAAGGGCTTAGACCCTCTGCCATTGTAGGGGCTGAGGACTTGTGAGAGGCGCGCCTCTCACCGCC
>SFCY01000056.1 GCA_004558865.1 Bacteroidales bacterium | reverse complement strand
CTCATCGGTCGTGTAGCCCGCTACACTCCCTCTTCAACTTACGTTTTGAATCCCGATAGCTTGCAGAATACGACTCGACCTAATTTATAGAACCAGCCTATATTCAAGTTTGTCAAGTTGCCAACTTATGTTCTTTCAAGGAGTTGCTTACAAAGTGTGGCAATTGGCACGATATATCGAAGCTGTTGCCACGATATATTGAGGCAATTGGCACGATATATCGAGGCTGTTGCCACGAAAAGTAAAGAAGGCTATAAGGGAATATAGGTCGGTTCTAAAAATTAGGTCGAGTCGTATTGGCCTATCGCCCACCTTTTCTCGCCATGGCAGAGTCCAAGCAAGCTTGGCTCTGCTCATTTGGCTTATCGAAAAGGTTCTGCAAGATATCGAGACTCAAAACGTAAGTTGAAGAGGGAGTGTAGCGGGCTACACGACCGATGAGACTTGACGTTTTGAGTCTCGATAGCTGGCAGAAGAAGACCGAAACAACAACTGCTCTTTATCGATTTATCTGCCTAATTTATAGAACCAGCCTAAACCTATTTTTAGAACCAGCCCATAGATTATGCATGACGAACGTTCAAGTTCCCGACCCGTGAAACATGGATTATCATACCCCGACCGCTCAGGTTGCGTTGCCCGTCAAAGATAAAATCCCCGCATCTTACTGTTTTTAGAGATATTATTTGTAATTTTGCACCGTCTTATGAAACGAACATTCCAACGCAACTTCACCCTACAGGCCAAGTTGGGCTTGATTGTCTTCCTGGTCCTTGCGGTCTACTTCTTCTGGCAGCGCGAGGTGCTTCTGGGAGGGGGCATGGCGCTGATTGTCGTGGCCACCATGGAGCACGTGCTCCACTCGGCCTACATTTTCGACGGCGACGAGCTCATCATCTACAAGGGCCGTTTCAGCCGCGCCCGGCGGATTCGCGTCGACGAGATTACCAACTGCCGTCGCATGCGCACCACCTTTGGCATCGTGCACTACCTGCTCATAGAATACGGGGCGGGGCATGTTGCCGACGTCGAGCCGGCCTTGGAGGAAGAGTTCATAAAAGAGCTGAGGAAGAGGCAAGGCATTCATAATGCATAGGCTGCGCTTTCCGATAGGGGGGGGGCACGGCGCCCAGTATGCCGCTGTACCACAGCAGCCCCCTGGCCTTGCCTTTCCGTGATGGCACGGGCGTTCGGTATGCTGCTGTACCACAGCAGCCTCCCAAGCCTTGCCCTTCCGTGATGGCACGGGCTTTTATTTATTGAAAAAGATGACAGATTTGAAAATTTGGGTTCTTGGCTTGTTGCTCTCCCTTTGCTGCTTGCAAGGAGCCGCGCAAACAGATTTTGAGATAGAGAGCGACAGTGTTAGCGATTCCATCGCCACCGACACGCTCAAAGCCGACTCTGTGGCCTTGCCGTGGCCGGAGTCGGTGGTCTATCACATCAACAGGCTTCTGACCGACGACATGTTCCAAACGTCGCAGGTGGGAATCATGGTCTACGACCTCACCGCCGACTCCGCCATCTATCGCCACAACGAACGACAACTGATGCGGCCGGCCTCCACGCTGAAGACCATCACCGCCATCACCGCCCTCGACCGTTTGGGCGGCAGCTACCAGTTCAAGACCGAACTCTGCTATACGGGCAGCGTGGCCGACGGCGTGCTGCAGGGCGACGTCTATGTGGAGGGCGGCTTCGACCCGCGCTTCAACCTCGACGACATGCGGGCCTTCGTGGAGAGCCTGCGCAAGATGGGCGTCGACACCATACGCGGCACGCTCTACGCCGACAGAAGCATGAAGGACGAGAACCTGCTCGGTGAGGGATGGTGCTGGGACGACGACAATCCCGTGCTCTCCCCTCTCGTCTTCGCCCGAAAGGATGAGTTCATGGCCCGTTTCCGCCGCCAGCTCCAAGAGGCGGGAATCTACGTCGACGCGTTCACCTCCACGGCGCGGAAGCCCGCCGACGCCAACTGCATCGTCACACGCTTCCACACCATCGACCAGATACTGATGAAGATGCTCAAGGAGAGCGACAACCTCTACGCCGAATCCATGTTCTATCAGATTGCCGCCTCCACGGGCGAGCGTCCGGCAACGGCACGCGACGCACGGCGCGTCATCAACCGGCTCATCCAAAAGGTGGGGCTCGACCCCGACCGCTATCAGATAGCCGACGGCTCTGGTCTCTCCCTATATAATTATGTAAGTCCCGAATTGGAGGTTCGGCTGCTGCGCTATGCCTGGCAGAACCAGAACATCTATCTCCATCTTTATCCTTCGCTGCCCATCGCCGGCACAGACGGCACCTTGCGCTCCCGCATGCGCGGCTCGTTCACGAGTGGCAACGTCCACGCCAAGACCGGCACCGTGACCGGCATCAGCTCGCTCTGCGGCTACTGCCGGGCTGCCAACGGCCACCTCCTCTGCTTCAGCATCATCAATCAGGGGCTGATGCACGGCCGCAACGGGCGACGATTCCAGGACCGCGTCTGCACCATCCTCTGCCAGCCCTAAAGAAGACTCACCACCTAAGAACCCACCCCTAACCCCTCCCTAAAAGGGAGGGGAATCCCAATCGCCCTTCTAAGGAGATGCTTGCATCCGCCGCAGGAGCCGTGCCTTGCACCGGCCCCTGCAGCGGATAAAACTTTTGTTCACTGATCCGGCAGTAGGAGGTGCGGCGTCCTCGCCGCACCGCACTTGCAAGGCGGGACGGCCAGGGCGCGTGGCTGCTACGTCTGAGGTGGCGTCCTCGCCGCACTGTCCTTGCAAGGCGGGACGCCTCGCCTCCTACTTGCCTGTTGCTAATAATAAGTTCTACAGCTTTGCAATGTCTTCAGCAGACATTCCTGTCACCTTTGCAATCGTCTCCAATGGCAGGCCCAAGGCTTTCATTGCCTTTGCATTCTTTCTTTTTTCTTCGAGCGCGCCCTGTTCGAGACCTTTCTTCATGCCTTTCAACTCTGCTGTGTCGAGGACGTTCTTCATATCCCGATAGACCCTCAAGCTGTCCTCATAGTCCTGACGCTCCTTGGGAGAATATTTCGCAATCTCCGCCTGGTCAAAAAGCCGTTTGAAGACGCGCTCCCGCAATGCAGCGGGACGCTCCATCAGACGGGAAAGATTGTGAAGGACATAGAGCCATTTGTCATACATTGTCGCCAACTCCTCTTCCTTCTTGGTGAACTTTGGCATCTCAAGATAGAGGAATGTCAGCTTGTCGTAGAACACATGCTTGTCCTCTACATCCACCAACTTCACCTCGTGCCGAAGACTGTCCTTGGAGTATTCGTTGTCGGGGAAGACGAAATCCAAGATTCCAACCGTATAGACACCTTTGAGCCTGAAATCCCAAACACCTTTCTTTCCCTGGTTCTGGATAGGGAAGGTGGAATAGAATACGCTCCTGTCCTTGAAGAACTGTTGCTCCGCCTTCTGCATCTCGACGATGAACGTCTCGCCCTGCTCGTTCTCACAATAAACATCAAAGATGGCACGGCGGTCGCCATAACCATTGCCGAGATTCTCGCCATTGAGATAAGTAAGGTCCTTCACCTCCTCCTTTTTATCGAAGAGAGAATTGAGGAAGCTAATCAGCAATTCCTTGTTTAGAGGGGACCCAAACAACTTCTTAAAGCCGAAGTCCGTGTAGGGATTGATAAATTTGCTTTCTCCCATTTCCTCTATCTCCCGTATGCTTCTATCTGTCATGTCTTTGCTCATTTAGGGGTTTCTGATGCAAATATAGGAATTGTTTTTTATATCTGCAAATTATTTGGACTGATAGTTTCCGACTCCTTGGCTGGAAACTTGCAGGCTTCAATTGGTGCGCCCGACAATGCAGGGGCTATAGCCACATTCATGAATAAAGGATGGCTATGCCTTGGCACAAAATTGCGCCTCGAGGCGCATAAAATAAGCGGGCGCACGAGGCATTCGATCCAAGTCTTTTCTCGCAAAGGCGCAGAGAACGCAAAGGCCACACCCGCCGCAGGGGCCGTGCATCGTGCCGGCCCTAACCCTACCTACACGGCCCCTGCAGCGGATGCTCGCTTTTGTATCCTTGTCTTGGGGGCGATTGGGGTTTCCCCTCCCTTCGTAGGGAGGGGTTAGGGGTGAGTTCTTGGGTTAGGGGTGGGTGGGTGCCCCCTACTCTCCCCGCAACACGCTTTCGGCGTGGTAGGAGGACCGCACCAAGGGGCCACTCTCCACATATTTGAAGCCCTTGGCCAAGGCTGTCTTCCTATACTCGGCGAAACGCTGGGGCGATATGTATTCCCTCACCGGCAGATGGTGGGCCGTGGGCTGCAGGTATTGGCCCAACGTGAGGATGCTGCAGCCCGTTGCCAAAATGTCGTCCATGGCCTGCAGCACATCCTCCTCCGTCTCGCCAAGCCCCAACATCATGCCCGTCTTGCACCTCACCCCAGCTTCGGCTATGGTGCTGAGCACAGCCAGACTACGGTCGTAGGTAGCCACCGAGCGCACCTCGGGTGTGAGCCGCCTCACAGTCTCCATGTTGTGGCCCACGACATTGGGGCGGGTTTCCAACACGCTCCCTATCAACTCCCTGTCGCCACCAAAATCGGGGATGAGCAGCTCGATGCCCGTGGCGGGGTTGAGCCTTTTTATCTCCCTCACGGTCTCTATCCAGTGGCCGGCCCCATAGTCGGGCAGGTCGTCACGGTCCACCGACGTGATGACCGCATAGCGCAGCTTCATCTGCCTGACCGACTGGGCCACCTTCAGAGGCTCCAACGCGTCCAAAGGGCGCGGCCGCCCCGAGAGCGTGTTGCAGAAGCGGCAGTGGCGGGTGCAGATGTCGCCGCCTATCATGAAAGTGGCCGTGCCCAACCGCCAGCACTCGTTGCGGTTGGGGCACAGTCCGCTCTCGCAGATGGTGTGCAGACTGTTGTGGCGTATCACAGATTGGGTCTCGCCAAAGTGCTGGTTGGTGAGCATGCTGGTGCGCAGCCATGCCGGCTTCGCCACGTGGGGCTCCCGGCCGAAGAGCAGCCGCAGCAGCTTGGCGTTGCTCATGCCGCGGATGAAGGCCGACGCATCCAGGCCGCCGAGGGCAGCCTCCACCGCTTCCCGCTCAAACCTCACGCGCCTCAAGGCGGCGACTATGGGCGAGAGGTCCTGCAGGGGGAAATAGTCGCCCGTGAGGGTCAGCGACTCGATGAGACCGTTTTTTATCTCCAGATAGGCCGTCACCAGCCCCACCTCGGGAAAGCGGTGCTTCCTCACAAGGGTGAACGACGGGTCGTTGCCAAAGATGAACTCCTTGCTTTTCCACACCCTCTCCAGCTCGCCGATGTTGTCCATGTCGGCCTGTGTCAGCGTGCGCGCCTCGTCGCCGCAGATTTTCTGCCGCGCGAAGCTGACCAGCTCCTCTTTCGTCATGCGGGTGTAGTCGCCCACATTCGTCACCACCTTGCGCTGCGACGCCACGCCCTTCGTGGGCAGTTTCTCCTTGTGGGTGGCGATGCAGTGGCGCAGCACGTCGAGGTCGGAGCTGAAGAGCAGCGTGTTGTGCATGATGTTGCGGTGGGGGGCGGTGTAGAAGGCGGCGCCAGCCACCTTCATCCCGTCGATGAGGATGTCGTTCCTGCCCGTCACCTCGGCCGGTATGCCGGCCTGCTGCAGCACCGAGGCTGTGGTGCCCATATACTTGCGGAAAGTCTCCTCCACCTTTTCGGCTTTCACGATATAGGAGAACTGGAGGCAGCCCTCGTCGGCAAAGACGCACCCTCCCCCACTCTTGCGCCGGAACACGCCGATGCCATGCTCCCGGCAATAGTCCATGTTCACCTCGTTGGCCACGAGCTGGTTGCGCCCCACCATGAGGGTGGGCGGCACGCACCACACAAAGAAATACTCATCGTCAGTGAAATGGTTGGCCACATACTCCTCCACGGCAAAGTAGAAGGCGGGAGTCATCCGCTCCTTGGGCTGTTCTGGAATAACTATATATTTCATGTCATGTTCATTGAGTGTCTGCAAAGTTATGAAATATATTTTGTCACAACAAGAAAACCACAAAAAAACAAGACAAATGTTGACCGCTGTCCAATCATCTGTCCAACGGCCAGTCTCGATAAGGCTGAATCATGAATACCCCCTGGCTCAGGCGCGTTGGTGCCGCAGTCTGGGATGGCCGGCTATATGGGGCTTGCCCGGGGGCAGAGAGAGGTCGCCTCCTCAAGTCTATCGCGGGTGCAAGTTGCCGATTCGTTTTTCTATGATATTGCTCGAATGCGTGTTCTACGATTCCATTTCATTGGGTTGAAAAGAACTATCGTTGAGGCTATGAGCGAGGGCAACGGTCCGCTGATTCATAGAATAGTTACGTTAATGTTTAAAAATTGCGATGTCGTTCAATTAATTATCATTAACTTTGCAGGATGAAATTTAGGATAAGAAACAAAAAACAAGATAAAGCAAAATGATGACTGCAAACGAAATCCGCGACTCATTCAAGAAATTCTTCGAGTCAAAAGGGCATGTCATTGTGCCGTCGGCTCCGATGGTGATCAAGGATGACCCTACCCTTATGTTTACCAACGCCGGCATGAACCAGTGGAAAGACATCATCTTGGGAACCAAGAACCCTGAGCCACGCCGCCGCGCCGACTCGCAGAAGTGCCTGCGCGTCAGCGGCAAGCACAACGACCTGGAGGAGGTGGGGCACGATACCTACCACCACACCATGTTCGAGATGCTGGGCAACTGGAGCTTTGGCGACTATTTCAAGGAGGGCGCCATCGACTATGCCTGGGAGTATCTCGTCGACGTGCTGCACCTCAACCCCGCCGACCTCTACGTGACGGTGTTTGAGGGAAGCCCTGAGGACAACATCCCCCGCGACGAGGAAGCCGCCAAGTGCTGGGCCAAGCACGTGCCGGCCGACCACATCCTCAACGGCAACAAGCACGACAACTTCTGGGAGATGGGCAACACTGGCCCCTGCGGCCCCTGCTCTGAAATCCACGTAGACTCGCGCCCCGAGGAGGAGAAGGCACGCGTGGCGGGACGCGACCTCGTCAACAAGGACAACCCGCAGGTGATAGAAATCTGGAACATCGTGTTCATGCAGTTCAACCGCAAGGCCGACGGCTCGCTGGAGCCTCTGCCCATGCACGTGATCGACACCGGAATGGGATTCGAGCGACTGGTGCGCATGCTCCAGGGCAAGAACTCCAACTACGACACCGACGTGTTCCAGCCCATCATCATGGAGATAGAACGCCTCTCGGGCAAGAAATACGGCTTCACCGTACCCTCGGCAGAGAACGGAGAGGGAGCCAACGAACAGGAGAAGACAGACATCGCCATGCGTGTGGTGGCCGACCACCTGCGCGCCGTGGCCTTCTCCATCGCCGACGGACAGCTGCCCGGAAACGCCAAGGCCGGCTACGTGATAAGGCGCATCCTGCGACGCGCCGTGCGCTACGCCTACACCTTCTTGGGGCAGAAGGAGGCCTTCATGTACAAGCTCATGCCCGTGCTCGTGCAGGAAATGGGCGAGGCCTATCCCGAGCTGCTGCAACAGCAGGAACTCATCACCCGAGTGATAAAGGAGGAGGAAGACTCCTTCCTGCGCACCCTCGACAAGGGCATCAACCTGCTCAACGGCGACATGGACGAGCTGAAGGCCCACGGCAAGACACAGCTCGACGGCGAGTCGGCCTTCCGCCTTTTCGACACCTACGGATTCCCGCTCGACCTCACGGAACTCATCTGCCGCGAGAACGGCTACACCGTCGACGTGGATGGCTTCGACAAGGAAATGAAGAAGCAGAAGGAGCGCGCCCGCAACGCCGCCACCGTGGAGAACGGCGACTGGACAGAGCTGCGCCCCGGCGAACAGGAGTTTGTGGGCTACGACTATACGGAATACGAGTGCCACATCCTGCGCTATCGCAAGGTGACCCAGAAGAAGCACTCCTTCTATGAACTCGTGCTCGACTATACACCCTTCTACGGCGAGATGGGCGGCCAGGTGGGCGACGTGGGCGTGCTCGTCTCAGCCGACGAGACCGTGGAGGTCGTCGACACCAAGCGCGAGAACAACCAGAGCATCCACATCGTGAGACAGCTGCCCAAGGACCCCACGGCCGACTTCATGGCCTGCGTAGACGTGGACAAGCGCAACGGCTCCGCCGCCAACCACACCGCCACCCACCTCTTGGACTATGCCCTCAAGCAGGTGCTGGGCGACCACGTGGAGCAGAAAGGCTCGTATGTCGACGCCAACACGCTGCGCTTCGACTTCAGCCATTTCCAAAAGGTCACCGACGAGGAGCTGCGCAAGGTGGAGACCATCGTCAACGACATGATTCGCCAAGACCTGCCCCTCGACGAGCGGCGCGACATGCCTTTGGAGGAGGCTAAGGAACTCGGCGCCGTGGCCCTCTTCGGCGAGAAATACGGCGACAAGGTGCGCGTGGTGCGCTTCGGCCCCAGCTGCGAGTTCTGCGGCGGCATCCATGCCAAGTCCACCGGCCACATCGGCTTCTTCAAGATTGTGGCCGAGAGCAGCGTGGCAGCGGGAGTGCGCCGCATCGAGGCCCTCACCGGCAAGGCCTGCGAGGAGGTGATCTACAACTTGGAGGACACGCTGAAGGAAATCCGACAGCTGTTCAACAACTCCAAGGACCTGAGGGCCACCGTGGCGAAATACATCGAGGAGCACGACAGCATGCAGAAGGAGATAGAGAAGTTCCAAAGCCAGTTGGTGGAGCGCTCCAAGGAGCGGCTGCTCAACACCGCCGTAGACGTGAACGGCGTGAAGGTGGTCAAGGCCATCCTGCCCATCCGTCCCAACCTGGCCAAGGACCTCGTGTTCAAGATCCGCGAGGCCGCGCCCGAGAATCTCGTCTGCGTGGTGGGTTCCATCCATGAGGGCAAACCCATGTTGAGCGTGATGTTCAGCGACGACATGGTGAAGAGCCACGACCTAAATGCCGGCAAGATGGTGCGCGAGGCCGCAAAGCTCATCAAGGGAGGCGGCGGTGGCCAGCCCCACTTCGCCCAGGCCGGCGGCAAGGACACCGACGGCCTCTCCGCGGCCGTGGACAAGATCGTGGCGCTCTGCAACCTCTGACCGCAGCGTCGCCACCGCCGGCTGAAGCCCCAGCCATCAACGAGAACAGGCGGCCGGATTCCCCCCCACCGCCAACAATACAGCAGCTGCTCGATGCCCCATTGGGCGTCGAGCAGCTTTTCTGTTTTCGTCACCTTTTTGAGCAAGCTCTGTGACTCTCTGAAATCATTCCATGCGGGTGTCCTTATGGCGAAACAAGAAAAAAGACTAAGCGCCGGGAGAACACTTATGGACTCCCCACGCATTGTCTTGTCTCTGCCAGACGTGGTTGTCTTTTGCAACCATTCAGCTGATTGCAGGCCATCACCCTCGCTCATACCTCCAATCATTACTATTTCAGCGAATTAATCGAATCCATATTCGGGCCATTCGAGTTATTCGTTGAAAAACTTTATGGGGTGTTCAATATGGTGTACCCCAAATATCGTTCTGATTAAACTCCCCCTGTTTCTTTCGCGGGGCGATTTTTATGAAAGCCGACATTCGCTGAGCGGATACTATCTTTTTTTGTTCTTTCCCTGCGGTTATTCCAAATTAATGCATTATCTTTGCATGAGAGACAAAAAGGAAAAAGAGCAAAGATGATAGACAGAGCGACAGTGGAGAGAATCAAGGCGGCAGCCAACATTGTTGATGTCGTCTCAGAGTTTGTGACGTTGCGCCGCAGCGGCAGCAACTACAAGGGACTGTGCCCCTTCCACAACGAGAAGACTCCGTCGTTCATCGTCTCTCCCGCCCGCGGCACCTGCCACTGCTTCGGCTGCGGCAAGGGGGGCGACTCCGTGAGCTTCATCATGGAGCACGAGCAGATGACCTATCCCGAGGCACTGCGCTGGCTGGCGAAGAAATACCACATCGAGATTCACGAGCGCGAGCTCACCGACGGCGAGCGACAGGCACAGAGTGAGCGCGAGTCGATGTACATCGTCAACGACTGGGCCAACAAATATTTCCAGGGCCTGCTCCACAACGACCCCGACGGCATCGCCGTGGGCATGCAGTATTTCCGCTCGCGCGGCTTCCGCGACGACGTGATTCGGACCTTCCAGTTGGGCTTCGACCTCTCCGACCGCCATGCCCTGGGCAAGGCCGCCCTTGGGCAAGGCTACAAGGAAGAGTTTCTGCTCAAGACCGGCATCTGCTACAAGAACGACCGCGGCGAGCTCATCGACCGCTATGCCGGGCGCGTGGTGTTCCCATGGATTGGCGTGAGCGGCAAGGTGGTGGGCTTCACTGCCCGCGTGCTCGACTCACGCACGAAGGGCGTCAACCAGAAATACGTCAACTCGCCCGACTCCGACATCTACCACAAGGCCAACGAGCTCTATGGCATCTACCAGGCCAAGCGCGCCATCGCCAAGGAGGACCGCGTGTATATGGTGGAGGGACAGGCCGACGTCATCTCCATGTTCCAGTGCGGCATAGAGAATGTGGTGGCCAACTCCGGCACCGCGCTCACCTTGCAGCAGATCCACCTGCTCCACCGCTTCACCAACAACATCACCCTGCTCTACGACGGCGACGCGGCAGGCATCCATGCCGCCATGCGCGGCACCGACATGCTGCTCGCCGAGGGCATGAACCTGCGCGTGCTGCTGCTGCCCGACGACGACGACCCCGACAGCTTCGCCCGCAAGCATACGGCGGAAGACTTCAGAAAATACATCGAGGAGAACCAGACCGACTTCATCCAGTTCAAGACCGACCTGCTGCTGAAGAACGAGCGCGACCCCCAGAAGCGCTCGGCGGGCATCAACTCCATCGTGGCCTCCATAGCCGTGATTCCCGACCAAACGCTGCGCGACATCTATCTGCACGACTGCGCCGAGCGGATGGGGATGAACGAAGGAACACTCATCAACCAGATGAACCGCTACATCCGCCAGCAGCGCGGACTACCCGGACAGCGGCCCGCCGACAACCATGGAGTGGCGGCCCAAGACCAGCCCCAAAACCCACAGCAGGTGGCCCAGCACCAGGAGGCGCGCGTGGAGTCGCTCATCGTCAGGGCCGTGGTGAAGTGGGGCGAGGTGGTCATCTTCGAGGACGTGCAGGACGAGGAGGGCAACACATTCAACTTCAACGTGGCGCAGTATGTGCACTACAACCTCACCGCCGACGAACTGAAGCTCCACAACCCCCTCTTCAACCGCATCATCGAGGAGGCCAACGCGCACAGCGCGGACAGCGGCTTCAAGGCCGAGCCTTTCTTCATCCACCATCCCGACATCGAGGTGAGCCGCATCGCCAACGAGCTGACCACCGAGCGCTTCGTGCTCTCCGAGAGCCAGCAGGTGAAGGTGACGCCAGAGACCATCCGGCGCGATGTGATGCACCTCCTGCTCGACTTCCGACTCGACATCGTGGAGGGCCGGCTGAAGGACTTGAAACTCCAGATAGCCGCCGCCCGCAACGACCGCGAACGGCTGATGGAGCTGATGGCCCAGTTCAAGGACTACCAGACCATCCGCAACCAACTGGCCAAGCAGCTTGGCAACGACATCATCATAAGATAAGAAGCTATGGACCTTTACGACATCATCATATCCCTAATCACACTCCTGCTGGCGGCCTACACCGGCAAGAGCCTCTATCGCAGCTACCTGCGCGAGCAGCCTCTTGGGCTCGACCAGCTGCGCCTGCTCCTGAGGCGCGCCCTGCGCAAGCTCTCGTGCAAGCCCTCATGGCGGTGGGACAACCGCGTGCTGGTATGCAACTACGACTATCAGGGCGGCCATTTCAGCATACGCATCAACAGCGAGGACGCAACGGCCGAGATGGTATTCCTCTTCTTCTTCAACGCTCCCATGTCGGCCATCGACATCGTGCGCCAAGTGGTGAACCTCTGCAACGTCAACAGCCATTACTCGCGCATCGTCTACTCCGTCGACGACGACAAGCACAGTGTCGACCTGCACATCCTGGCTCCGCTCGCCGTCAACCGGCTCAACGCCGCCTCGCTGCTGCAGGCTACGATGGACGAGGCGTTCCAGTGGCGCAACGCCTTTGCCCAGCGCTATGACAGCATGCTGCAGGACAGCCGCCGCGACGGCGTGTCGGACTATGAGACCGAGCGCGCCGACTTCACCCACGAGATCAGTCTGCTCCACGAGCAGGAGATGACCCACCAGCCAGCGATGGCCGGAGAGCAGTCGCGCGACGACGCCAACCGCCCCATCACGCTGCGCCAGCTCCTGTCCTCCCTGCTCCAGATAGGGCAGTTCCTGCCCAAGAGCCTCCATGTGACCGTGGGCGAGAGCACCGTGAAGGTGGAGACCGACGACGTGAGCGACTATGCCATCGCAAAGGCCATCGTGAGGAAGACCCACGACGGAGAGGGCGGAGACGAGTATGAGTTCGCCGCCGACAGCGCCGTGCTGAGGCTCAACTACTACGACAAGCGGCAGCCCGGCCGTGAGCGCCGGCTCGTGGTGGCGCTCACCGCCGAGAACCGCACCGACGAGACCCTCTACTATCGTGCCACGGCCATGGAGGTGCCCCTCTCCTCGCGCCCCGACACCCCCGTGGGCTCGCCCAACAACCGGCCCCTCTGCCAGTCGGCCCTGCTCGGCTTCGACATTGTAGACCCGGCCAAACGCCACAGCGAGTTCACCTATTATTATAAGGAGGTGCTCGACAAGCTGAGAAAGGGCGACACCGACCACCTCAGCGACGACCAGCTGCTCCTGGCGCGCAGCGTTAGCGAGCATACGGCGAAGAATGTTTACATGGGCACACGCCTTTTCCACGACGGACGCTATTTGGAGGCCGTCGGCCTGCTCGAGCAGGCCGACGCGAGCCTCAACCGCCAGTTGCACGCCAGACAGCAGCCCAAGATGGACGATTGGAAGTCCTACAACGACGTATGCTTCTACTTAGGCTTCTCCTACATGGAGCTTGGACTCTTCCAGCAGGCCTACTACTATCTCGACATCCTCCTGCCCCAGCGCCGCTACGCCTACACCACGGAGTACATCAACTGCCTGGTCAACGCCAACGACCTGCGGGCACTCGACATCATCAACCATTACCTCGACGAGTTGGGCGACACCACCGGCTCCTCCGGCGGCGACGAGGCCGACGACGATGACGACGCGCCCAACAAGGAGGCCGACGCCACACTGGCCAGTTTCCTCAGCTTCCTCAGGCGGCGCAAGAGCTACGTGCTCATCGAGTGCAAGCGATACGACGAGGCCGAGAAGCTTCTCAAGTCGATGCTCAACGACCCCTCTTCGAGCGACTATGCCATCAACGAACTGGCTTATCTGCAGAAAATAAAGACGAAATAAATGTATTACGTAAAAAAGACCCTTGAGGTATCGGCAAGCCACCATCTGACTCTCGACTATCCGAGCAAGTGCTGCCGCCTCCACGGACACAACTGGATCATCACCGTATATTGCCGCCGGCGCGAGCTCGACCGGAATGGGATGGTGGTCGATTTCAGCAAGGTGAAGGAGCTGATAGCCGACCGACTCGACCATCAGAACCTCAACGATGTGCTTCCCTTCAATCCCACGGCCGAGAACATCGCCCGCTGGGTGGTCGACACCGTGCCCCACTGCTATCGGGCCGAGGTGTCGGAAACGCAGAACAACCTTGCAGCATACGAGAAGGATGAATAGGCTCTACCGCGTCAACGAGATCTTCTACAGCCTCCAGGGCGAGGGCTTCCACACAGGACGCGCCGCGGTCTTCGTCCGCTTCAGCGGGTGCAACCTGCATTGCGACTTCTGCGACACCGACTTCGCCGCCGCCGAGGAGCTCACTTTGGAGCAAATCGTGAAGCGGGCCGACGCGCTCTGCCGCCAGGCCACCGAGAGGCCCATGGTGGTGCTAACGGGCGGCGAGCCCACGCTTCAGGCCGACGAGCCGCTCGTCGGCGCACTCCACGAGGCGGGATTCAACTTTGTGGCCATGGAGAGCAACGGCACCCACCATCCCCCGCGCAACTTGGACTGGCTCACCGTCTCGCCCAAATGCCAGCCTGTGGTGGAGCGGTGCGACGAGGTGAAGTATGTCTTCCGCTCGGAGCGTTCACTCAGGCTGTGCGACATCCGGGCCGACCACTTCTTTCTCCAGCCCTGCGACACGGGCGATGCCGCGCTCAACCGAGCCATCCTGGGCCGCTGCGTGGACTTCATCCAGCGGCATCCAAAGTTCAGGCTCAGCCTGCAGACCCACAAGCTGATCGGATTGAAATGACCGGGGCTTGTTAAGGTCGGTTCTAAAAATTAGGTCGAGGCGTATTGGACCCAGCGTCCACCTTTTCTCGCCATGGCAGACTCCAAGCAAGCTTGGCTCTGCTCATTTGGCTTATCGAAAAGGTTGGGCTCAGTGCCCACCTTTTCTCGCCATGGCAGACTCCAAGCAAGCTTGGCTCTGCTCATTTGGCTTATCGAAAAGGTTCTGCCAGCTATCGCGACTCAAAACGTAAGTTGAAGAGGGAGTGTAGCGGGCTACACGACCGATGAGACTTGACGT
>SFCY01000185.1 GCA_004558865.1 Bacteroidales bacterium | reverse complement strand
GACTGGCCGAGGCCATGATGCGGCTCATGGGCAGCGAGGAGCTGCGGCGCACCATGGGCGAGGCCTCCCCGCAAAGGCTCATCCCCTTCTCCCATGAGGCGGTGATGGCGCGATGGCATGAATTAATCGATGAAATGACAGCATGATGGATGTTTCTTTTTCCCCTCACGCCCACCATTTCCCTCTTGGCATTCTTTCCCTCATACAAAACGGCGATTCTTATATATAGGTGTGGGGAAATATAAGTAACTTTGCGGGAAAATAGACAGGTGGCACGCGCGGCGTTGCAGAGAGAGAGGCTGCCTTGCAAGGAGTTGCAAGTCGACGTGTCGCATCGAGAGTTGAATTTCCCAATAAATTGGACTGCAAATGAAAAAAGTATTGTTTTTGACGGCTCAAAACTTCGTCCTTGGCGGCATCGAAAGAATCATGGCGGTGATAGCCAACGGACTGTCCGACGACTACGAGGTGACAATTATGACTTGCTGGAATAATGAAAAGAAGGCTGCGTTCCCCACAAAGGATGGTGTAAGGGTGGTGGATCTTGGATTGGACAAGAAAGCCTACACGTTCCGCATAATGTTTGATAGGGAACTGAGGCGGCGGCTTGAGCTTTGGCTTCAGGAGAATCCGCAGGACATCGTCATCACGGTAGGAGGACGTACCCTCTCGGTGGTTCCCAAGCTCAAGGACGGCTCGAAGAAGGTGTTTTGGTTTCACGAGTGCCTAAACAACTTCCTGTTCCGATTGGGCGTCCAATCCCACAGCTGGAAGAAAAGGCTTGTCCGACTGGGCAAGCGGGGCCGTAGGATTCGGCTGGCGCGGAAATACGACCGCGTGGTGGTGCTCACCAAGTGGGATTGTGAGCTGTGGCAAAAATATTGCAACAACGTGACCTATATCCACAACGAGGCGACCATGCAGCCCGCAACGGTCAGCGACTATGGAGTCAAGAGGGCCATGGCCGTGGGCAGGCTGTCCCATGAAAAGGGCTTCGACCATCTCATCGAGGCTTGGAAGATTGTGAGGAAGAAGTTTCCCGACTGGCAGTTGGATATCTACGGCGAGGGAAAGCTCCGTCCCGCCCTGCAGCGCCAGATCGACGAGGGTGGCCTTGCCGACTGCGTCCACCTCGTGGGAACCCGCACCGACATGGGCAGCGAGTATGCCAGCCACTCCATGCTGGTGATGAGCTCCAAGTTTGAGGGGCTGCCGTTGGTGCTGCTTGAGGCCGCCGGCTGCAAGCTCCCCTTGGTGTCGTACGACTGCCAGTGCGGTCCGCGCGAGGTGATAGAGGATGGGGTCAACGGCTATCTTGTGCCCAAGGTGGGCGACCCGGAAGGATTGGCCGAGGCCATGATGCGGCTCATGGGTAGCGAGGAACTGCGGCGCACCATGGGCGAGGCCTCCGCGAAAAGGCTCATCCCCTTCTCCCATGAGGCGGTGATGGCGCGATGGCATGAGTTGATAGATGGAATGACAGCATGATGGATGTTTCTTTTTCCCCTCACGCCCACCATTTCCCGCTTGGCATTCTTTCCCTCATACAAAACGGCGATTCTTATATTTAGGTGTGGGAAAATATAAGTAACTTTGCGGGAAAATAGACAGGTGGCACGCGCGGCGTTGCAGGGAGAGAGGCTGCCTTGCAAGGAGTTGCAAGTCGACGTGCAGCATCGAGTGTTGAATTTCCCAATAAATTGGACTGCAAATGAAAAAAGTATTGTTTTTGACGGGTGGAAACAGTGCCCGTTCCGGCACGGAAAGAATCATGGCGGTGATAGCCAACGGATTGTCCGACGACTACGAGGTGACAATTATGACTTGCTGGAATCATGGTAGGAAACCTGCGTTCCCCACGAAGGATGGCGTGAGGGAAGTGGATCTCGGATTGGACCGGAATGCCTACACGTTCCGCATGATGTTGGAGCGGGAAGTGGGGCGGCGGCTTGGGCTGTGGCTTCAGGAGAATCCACAGGACATCGTAATCACGATGGGAGGAGGCACGCTCTCTGTGGTACCCCGGCTCAAGGACGGCTCGAAGAAGGTGTTCTGGTATCATTTCTGCCTCAACAACGACCAGATCCAGTTGGGCGATCCCTCGCTGAGTTGGGCCAGCAAGCTCGTCAGGCGGGGCAAGCGGGGGCGCAAGATTCGGCTGGCGCGGAAATACGACCGCGTGGTGGTGCTCACCAAGCAGGACTGCGAGCTGTGGCAACGCCATTGCGACAACGTGACCTATATCTACAACGAGGTCTCCATCCAGCCCGTCACGGTCAGCGACTATGGGGCCAAGCGCGCCATGGCCGTGGGCAGGC
>SFCY01000055.1 GCA_004558865.1 Bacteroidales bacterium | reverse complement strand
AATATCCGCTGTGCGGAACTTTACGGTTGAATTTAGGATTCTATTGTAACAAAAACCAGTAAAACCCTTGCTGCGATGCAAGGGCTACGCTCGTTGTTTCTTCTCCGTAGCCGGGCTTGCTCCGAAGTAAACTTCGGCAAGCCGGCTACGAAGAAGAAACAGCCTTCGTGCCTCAGGCTTGCATCACAGCAAGAAAAACCATGAAAACAGGCTGGCGCGGCCCCTGTTCCTACAAACCTACAAAACCTATAAGGCTTACTTGTCCGCTGAGGGCAGCGGACCTCACGGGCAGCGGACCTCACGCCGCGATAGCCTGTTTTCAAGGTTTGGGGCGATAGCCTGTTTTCCTGGTTTTGGTTTTAAAAACTAAAATGAACTGGATTTGTCGGGTGCGACGATATTTTCTGGTACATCATATTGAACATCCTAGCTATTTGGTAAAAAAGTTGATGTAGTCCGTGATGGCTTTTTGGCAGGCTTTGCAGAATGAGGGAATCTTGTTGCTGCGCATGCGGCAGTCGGGATAGGCACGGTATACGCCATGGAGCGAGTAGCCTGCGCCCTCGTAGAAGCCTGCGTCGGGGATATCCTCCCATTTCCCGCGGAAATCCACCCGCGTGGTGATGTTGCGCTCCCAGGGCTCGATGTCCTTTGGGTAGACGGGTATCTGCTCGTTCTCGTAGGCATATTCGTCGGCGAGTCCGCAGAAGCTGTGGCCGAACTCATGCACCACCACCTCGTCGGAATATTTGTTGTCGATGGTGGCAAGCAGGTATTGGCCATAGATTCCTCCCCCGCCATATCGGTCGGTGTTGACCAGTGCGATGATATGCTCGTAGGGAATGCCGGCCAGCCAGTCGTGCATGCGGCGGATATTGGGTGTGGTGAGGTAGCGGTCGCTGTAGAACGTGTCGAAGTGGGAGCCCAATGCCGTCCGTCTCCAGTTGCCTTTCGAGGGTTCGCTGGTGCCGCTGTCGGGCGAGGGCGATTCCACGGCCACGATGGAGAACTTGCCGCGCTGGCTCTTGAATGGCTCGTGGGCGAACAATGCCTCCATGGCCTTGCTCACATCGCTCAGGAATTTGGGCATCTCCCCTTGGCGGTAGCCCTCGGCCAAGAAGGCGATGTGGATGCAATGGTTGGGGTCGTCGGGCTGCTGCATCACCACGTAGGGTGTCTGGCCCTCGTCGCCAATGCGGCGGATGAGGATGTCGGACGGCGCAACCTGCTGCATCAGCGAGGCAGTTACCTCGCGGCGGTTGTTGCGCAGCTCCAATGTGACGTCAACCGTGTCCTTGGGCATCGGGAAGAGGAACACATTCTCAAAGCTGCGTGTCGACGACTCGGAGATGGGATAGGACTGCCATTCCTGGAAAAGCGTGGAGAAGGATTGGCGATAGATGACCTGCTGCGTGCGGTGGTCGCGCACGATGAGCTGGCCGTTGCCCTCCACGGGAAGCTCGCTGAGGCGTTGGCGGCGGCCATACCAGTGGTTGCTCTTGTAGAGGGCGGCTACGGCGATGTGCTGTTGGGTGGACGTGCCTGAGAACTCGTAGTCTATCCTGATGGTGGAATCGCGGAAGAACGTGTTGAAGTCCTGCGCCCCGCAGAGCAACACGGCGGCTGAGAAAATGGTGGTGAGAATGAGTCGGATGGGATTCTGTTTCATAGGTAAGGAAATTGAAAAGGGCCGCAGCCTCACGTTTGGGGTTGCGGTCCTTTTGGGTTATTTGCTGTTGAAACGCTGTTGCTGCTGGCTGATGAGGTCAGCGTCGTTGAAGTAGTCGATCTGCATGGCCTTGCGCACCTCGTCCATGGTCTGCGCGGCATACTCCCGTGCCTGCTCCGAACCCTTGCGCAGGATGTCGTAGATGGCGGGGATGTCCTGCTCCAGCTCGTGGCGACGCTCGCGGATGGGCTCCAAGATGCGGTTGAGGATATTGTTGAGCAGCTTCTTGCACTTCATGTCGCCCACTCCCCCATGGGTGTAGGCGGCCTTGAGCTCATCGAGGTTCTTGTATTCGGGCCAGAAGTCGGCGAAGTCCTGGTCGGTGGAGAAAGCCTCAAGATAGGTGAACACTGCGTTGCCCTCCACGTGGCCGGGGTCGGAGAGGTTGACATGGGTGGGGTCGGTGTACATGGAGCGCACCTTCTGCCAGAGCGTGTCCTTGTCGTCGGAGAGGTAGATGCAGTTGCCGAGGCTCTTGCTCATCTTTTCCTTGCCGTCGGTGCCCGGCAGTCGGCGCGCCGTGGCATTCTCGGGGAGCATGATGTTTGGCTCCACGAGCACGGGCGCGTACACTTGGTTGAAGCGTCGCACCAGCTCGCGCGTCACCTCGATCATGGGTTCCTGGTCTTCTCCGGCTGGCACCGTGGTGGCCTTGAAGGCGGCGATGTCGGCCGCCTGCGACACAGGGTAGCAGAAGAAGCCGAGGGGGATGTTGGCCTCGAAGTTGCGCATCTTGATTTCGGTCTTCACCGTGGGGTTGCGCTGCACGCGGCTCACGGTGATGAGGTTCATCAGATATACCGTCAGCTCGGCCAACTCGGGAATCTGGCTTTGGATATAGAGTGTGCACTTGTCGGGCGAGAGACCGCACGACAGGTAGTCGAGGGCCACCTCGATGATGTTCTGGCGTATCTTCTCCGGGTTGTCGGCGTTGTCGGTGAGCGCCTGCACGTCGGCCATGAAGACAAACATGCGGTCGTAGTCGCCGGCGTTCTGGAGTTCTACGCGGCGGCGCAGGCTTCCCACGTAGTGGCCCAGGTGGAGCTTGCCCGTGGGGCGGTCGCCGGTGAGGATGATTTTTCCCATTGCTTTTTTCTGGATTTCCTATAGGTTCTATATTTTATAGATTTCCTATAGGTTCTATATTTTCTATAAATTAAAACTCGCAGTTCTTGGGCGTCCTGGGGAAGGGGATGACGTCGCGGATGTTCTGCATGCCCGTCACGAAGAGGATGAGGCGCTCGAAGCCCAAGCCGAACCCAGCATGGGGGCAGGTGCCATACTTGCGGGTGTCGAGATACCAGCTGTAGGTGCTCTCCTGCATTCCGCGCGCCTCGATTTCGTCAACGAGTTTCCTGTAGTTCTCCTCGCGCACGGAGCCGCCGATGATCTCGCCAATGCGCGGGAACAGCACGTCGGTGCCCTGCATGGTCTTGCCGTCGGGGTTCTTCTTCATGTAGAACGCCTTGATCTCGCAGGGATAGTCGGTCATGATGACAGGCCGCTTGAAATGCTCCTCCACCAGGAAGCGCTCGTGCTCGCTGGCCAGATCCATGCCCCAGCCACCCACGGGGAACTCGAACTTGTGGCCATTCTTGGCGGCCTCGGTGAGGATGTTGATGCCCTCGGTGTAGGTGAGGCGCACGAACGACTCGTTCACCACCGACTCCAGGGTGCTGATGAGTGTCTTGTCGATCATCTTGTTGAGGAAGGCCAGGTCGTCCTTGCAGTTGTCGAGCGCCCACCTCACGCAGTATTTGATGAAGTCCTCCTCCAAGTCCATGAGCTCTTTCTTGTCCATGAAAGCCACCTCGGGCTCTATCATCCAGAACTCGGCGAGATGGCGCGGCGTGTTGGAGTTCTCGGCGCGGAACGTGGGGCCGAAGGTGTAGATGGCTCCCAAGGCCGTGGCGCCAAGCTCGCCTTCAAGCTGGCCGCTCACCGTGAGGTTGGCCTTGCGGCCGAAGAAGTCGTGGTCGTATTCCACCTTGCCGCCCTTGGCCACCCGGTCGAGGTCGAGCGTGGTCACCTGGAACATCTCGCCTGCGCCCTCGGCGTCGCTGGCCGTGATGAGGGGCGTGTTGAAGTAGTAGAACCCGTGGTCGTGGAAATACTTGTGGATGGCGATGGCCATGTTGTGGCGGATGCGCATCACGGCGCCAAACGTGTTGGTGCGCAGGCGCAGGTGGGCATACTGGCGCATGTACTCAAAGCTCTGACCCTTCTTCTGCATGGGGTAGTCGTTGGGACAGAGGCCGTAGACCTCAATCTCCCTGCACTGCACCTCGCAGCTCTGGCCCTTGCCCTGGCTCTCCACCAAGAGGCCGGTGGCGCGGATGCAGGCTCCTGTGGTGATGCTCTTGAGCATGTCGGCATCGAACTTGGAGGGGTCTACGACCACCTGGATATTGTTGATGGTGGAGCCATCGTTGAGTGCGATGAAGTCGACGGATTTGCTACTGCGATGGGAGCGCACCCATCCTTTCACTGTGATGTCTTTTCCGAAATCGGTGCTGCGTAGCGCATCGACCACTTTTGTTCTTTCCATTGTAATCTTTTTGATGTAGGTTTGGAAAACGGCGGCGCGTAGCCACGCCCCTGCCTCCCCTTGGAGAACAGAAACGAAGAAGAATGCGTCATACCCGGTATGGCGCATTCCCCGCGGTCACGCCGCTTATAATAGAATATGTATGGTGTCTATAGCTTACTCGAACATGCCCGAGCGCAGGATCTCCACCTCTTTCTGGGTGAGGAAGCGCCAGTCGCCGCGGCGGAGGTTCTTCTTGGTGAGGCCGGCGAACTGCACGCGGTCGAGCTTGATGACGCGATAGCCCAAATGCTCGAAGATGCGGCGCACGATGCGGTTCTTGCCCGAGTGGATCTCTATGCCCACCTGGTTCTTGTCTTGCTCGTCGGCATACTCGATGGCATCGGCGTGCACCTCGCCGTCCTCCAGCTCTATGCCTTCGGCTATCTGCTGGATGTCGTGCTCAGCAACGGGCTTGTCGAGGAACACGTGGTAGACCTTCTTCTTGAGGAACTTGGGGTGGGTGAGCTTGCTGGCCAGGTCGCCGTCGTTGGTGAGGAGCAGCACGCCGGTGGTGTTGCGGTCCAGGCGGCCAACGGGATAGATGCGCTCCGGGCAGGCACCCTTCACCAGGTCCATCACGGTCTTGCGCTGCTGTGGGTCGTCGCTCGTGGTGACGTAGTCCTTGGGCTTGTTGAGCAGCACGTACACCTTCTTCTCCAATGTCACGGGCGTGTCGTGGAACTTCACCTCGTCGCTGCGCGTCACCTTGCTCCCGAGCTCGGTCACCACGACGCCGTTGACCGACACCACGCCGGCCTGGATAAACTCGTCGGCCTCGCGGCGGGAGCACACTCCGGCGTTGGCAAGGAACTTGTTGAGGCGGATGGGCTCGTTGGGGTCGATGTTCTCCTCCTTGTACTCAATGCGCTTCTTCATGCTGTACTTGGCATTGGGGTCGTAGTCGGCCGTGTGCTGGCGGTATTGTGGCCGCTGGCCGTATCCGCCCTGCTGAGGCCGGCCGTAGCCCTGGCGTGGGCGCTGCTGGTAGCCGCCTTGTCGCTGCTGGCCGTAGCCTCCCTGGCGGTGCTGCTGGTAGCCACCCTGCTGCGGGCGCTGGCCGTAGCCGCCCTGCTGCGGGCGCGGCTGGTAGCCGCCCTGCTGTGGGCGCGGCTGGTAGCCTCCCTGCTGTGGGCGTGGCTGGTAGCCTCCCTGCTGTCCGTAGCCACCCTGCTGTGGGCGCTGGCCGTAGGCGGGGCGGTGGTCTCCCTGCGGATTGCTATTGTTGTAACGTGGGCGGTAGCCACCCTGCTGGGGCCGCTGCTGGTAGCCGCCCTGCGGGCGCTGGCCATAGCCGCTGTGGCCTGTGGCGCCGTCGCTGCTGCCGTAGCGTGGGCGGTAGCTGCCCGTGCGCGGACGCTGCTGGCGGTCGCCGCTGCCCAAGGCAGCTCCGAAGCCCTCGGGGCGGAAGCCGCCCTCGTCGTTGTTGGTTGTGCGGTTGTCTGAACTGTAGGCACGCTGTGCGTGTATGCGCGGACGCTGCGGACGCGCGCTGCCGGTGTGCCCGGTTTGATAACTCCCTGTCGCGTTGTAGCCCTCTCGGCTACTCTGCTCTGAAGAAGATTCCAGGTTTTTGCTTTCCAATTCTTCTGAATCCATTGTAGTAGTTTTTTTGTTTAGCCTCACGGCCGGGTTGATAATACGGGTGAAAACTCTCTGTCGCGCTTCTTGCGCTTGCTTTTAATTTAGTGTGAATCTGATGATTGTTATGTTGAAAATTAAATGCCATAGTAGTTGTGCGGCGTGATGGCCCTGAGCTCGTCCTTCACCTTGTCGCTCACGCTGAGTGAGTCAATGAACTCGTGGATGGTATCCTCGGTCATCTTCTTGTTGGTGCGCGTGAGGGCCTTGAGGGCCTCGTAGGGGTGGGGATAGTCCTCGCGGCGCAGGATGGTTTGTATGGCCTCGGCCACCACCGCCCACGTGTTGTCCAAGTCGGCGTCGATCTTGTCCTTGTTGAGGATAAGTTTGCGCAGTCCCTTGAGCGTGCTTTGGATGGCGATGATGCTGTGGGCGAAAGGCACGCCCACGTTGCGCAGCACCGTGGAGTCGGTGAGGTCGCGCTGCAGTCGGCTCACGGGCAGTTTGGCGGCGAGGAACTGGAGGATGGCGTTGGCGATGCCCAAGTTGCCCTCGCTGTTCTCGAAGTCGATGGGGTTCACCTTGTGGGGCATGGCGCTTGAGCCCACCTCGCCGGCCTTGATCTTCTGCTTGAAGTATTCCATGGAGATGTACATCCAGAAGTCGCGGTCGAGGTCGATGATGATGGTGTTGATTCGGCGCAGGGCGTCGAAGATGCTGCCCAAGTGGTCGTAGTTGCTGATTTGCGTGGTCCACTGCTCGCGCTCCAGTCCCAACTTCTCTTTGACGAAGCGATTGCCGAAGTCGCGCCAGTCGTAGTCGGGATAGGCCACGTGGTGGGCGTTGAAGTTGCCCGTGGCCCCACCGAACTTGGCGGTAAGCTTGCACTGCCTGAGCGTGGCGAGCTGCTCTTCCAAGCGGTAGACGAACACCATGATCTCCTTGCCCAGGCGGGTGGGTGAGGCTGGCTGTCCGTGAGTCTTGGCCAGCATGGCCACGTCGGCCCACTCCTCGGCCAGGGCCCGGAGCTGGTTGATGAGCTCCTGCAGTTGGGGATAGTAGACATCCTCGAGCGCCTCCTTGAGCGAGAGGGGCACGCTGGTGTTGTTGATGTCCTGCGAGGTGAGGCCGAAGTGGACGAACTCCTTGAAGTCGTCGAGTCCGCCTATCTTGTCAAATTCCTCCTTGATGAAGTATTCCACCGCCTTCACGTCGTGGTTGGTCACCTTCTCGATGTCCTTCACGCGCTGGGCCTCCTTCTCTCCGAGGTTGCGGTAGATGTCGCGCAGGCGTTCGAACAGCTTGTGGTCGAACCCCGCCAACTGGGGCAGGGGAAGCTCGCACAGCGTGATGAAGTATTCTATCTCCGCTCTCACGCGGTAACGGATGAGGGCATATTCTGAAAAATAATCGGCCAGCGGCTCTGTTTTACTTCTGTAGCGGCCGTCAATGGGTGAGATGGCGGTCAGTGTGTCAAGTGTCATATAATAAGGAAAAATACGTATTTTTTTAATGATGCAAATTTACTAAAATTATGGGATTTACCGTGTTTGGCAGCGCAAAAAAAACTAAAAAAGGGAAATAATGTGTGGGGCGCATGGTTTTCGTGTTCTTGCAGCCGTAGTCTGCGCGAGTTCTAAAAAAATATCCCTGCAGCCCCGAAGGGCTACAGGGAAACACCCCTGTGGGCGTTGACGGATTCGAACCGCCGACCCTCTGCTTGTAAGGCAGATGCTCTAAACCAACTGAGCTAAACGCCCTCGCTTTGTGTAAGCGGGTGCAAAGGTAGTGCTTTTTTCTTGTTCCGCCAAATTTTTGCGGTCTTATTTTCAGGCTCGTTCTAAAATATATTACCCACAGATGAACACGGGCATTCACAAAACACAGTCCGTGCCAGTTGGCGGGCGTCCGTGGCATTTAATATGCTTGATGAATGTACGATTATGCTCGTAGTCTTTTCCTGTTTTCGTCATTGGGACACGCAAATCCCGAAATTTTCAGAGGCCTGTTTGCCGATATCTAAGCAATTAACTTTTGTCCCCCTCGAAAAGTGACGGAAACAGGAAACAGCACTTGGCGTTGGACATGAAAAAAAGTGTGCCGCCCGGGAGGGGCAGCACACTGCTTATGTTTGTTCCTACAGGGATTAGTCTGTAACCTGAACAGTTGCGCGACGGTTGAAGGAAACCGGAGACAGGTCGTCCACACCACCCTTGGCGGAAGTGGAGATGTTGTCGCGGCTCACACCCATCTTGACGAGCTCCTCAGCCACGGTGTTGGCACGGCCTTCGGAAAGCTTTTGGTTGATGGCGGGAGTACCCGTTGCGCTGTCGGCGTAACCTGTGACAAGCAGCTTGGAGTTGTTGTCCTTGGCATAGTTGGCCAGGGCCTGAACGTTGACGAGGTCCTTCTGCGAGGCGATGTTGGTCTTGTTGATGTTGAAGAACACAGACACCGGAGTGGTGACATATTCCTTCACGCTCTGAGAAGCGGGCTTCTGGTTGGCCAGCATGTTCTTCAGGCGTGCGTTCTCAGCATTTGCGTCGTCGAGCTGCTTCTGCAGGGCGTCGATCTGGCTCTGCGAGAGGGCCTTGATGGCGTCGACATCGGGCACCTTGTCCCATGTGGCCTTGCCGAGGTTGAAGTTGAGACCCAACTCAGCGTAGAACATGTTGTCGTGGGAATCCCAGCCACGGTTGCCGTTTGACCAGTCAACGCCGTCGGCGTCGCCCTCAAGACGGTTCCAACCACCTTCGAGATAGATGTTGAGGTGCTTGTTCAAGCGCCAGGAGCTCTGGATACCCACGCTCAGCTGCATGGCATAGAGGTCGTAGGTCATCGTGCGGGTGATGCCGGCACCAGCGAAGGGAATCAGGTTCCAAACGCGGTTGGGGTTGTAGCCGCAGATGAGGTTGCTCAGGTTGAACATAGCCTGCTCGTTCAATGTCCAGTAGCTGTTGTGGTTGCCGTAGTTGTTCTCGTCGGTCACAGACTTGCCCCAGATGCCCTGCAGCTTGGTGCGGAGACCGAGACCAGGAGTGAACCACTTACCGATAGCGATAGATGCGCCGGGGTTGGAGCGGAACTTCTTGAACGGGCTGCGGTCGAATCCGCTTCCGTGCTCCTCATTGGAATACCAGGCAGTCCATTCTGCGCCAGCCTGGATGAACCAGTTGCTCCAGAAAGAGTTGGTGGCGACGCTGTACTTCAAAGTTGGATCCTCCTGGGCCATAGAGGTCAAGGACATTCCAGCCAAAGCCAATACGATAAATAATTTTTTCATAACCTTTAAATATTAATAATCTAATAGTAATCGAAATTTCTTGTTGAGCGCTTTCTCTCATAGCGCTTTCGGTGCAAAATTAATAATAAAAATCGGAACTTTTACCCTTTTTGTTGAAAAAAGCACTTCAAAGGGTTAAAAAATTGCTATTTATCAAGTAATAAGGACTTTGTGACATAAAATGTCGGCATCTGCTGGTGGCTTTCCCGTCGCCTGGCGTCCGTTTCGGCTGTTGGGGGTGGGGGAGGAGGGGCTCCGCCCCGCCGCTCCTTGCCCACCCCCTCTGACGCCCTTGGCGACTGGGGGGCTATGCGGGCGGGCCTCAGTCGAAGAGCAGGTCTATCTCCTGCTGGCGGAGGATGGCTATGATCTTCTTGCCGTCGGGCGTGTGGTTCACGTCCTCGCAGGCGAAGAGGCTGTTGACGATGTTCTCCATCTCGTTGTTGCCCAGCACTTGCCCCACGGGGATGGCAGCGTTGCGCGCCAGGGAGAGGGCCATGCCCTGCTGTACGTCCTCCCTCATGGCCCCGGCCTTCTCGGCGGCCTGCGCCAGCATGTCGGTGATGAGGCTGGCGTAGTTGACTCCCTCCACGCCCGCCGGCACAGCCTGGATGGAGTAGCTGCCCCCCGCCATGTCGGTCAGCTCGAAGCCCATGTCGTGCAGGTCGCCGGCCACTTCTTGCAGGGTATTGGCCTCTTGGGGCGTGAGCTGCACCATCTCGGGGAAGAGGAGCTTCTGCGATTCCATCTTGTGGGCCTTGAGCCGCTTGAGGTAGCGCTCGTAGAGGATCCTGACGTGGGCGCGGTGCTGGTCGATCAGCATGAGGCCCGACTTCACGGCCGTCATGATGTAGCGGCCTTTGTACTGGTAGTGTGCGGGCGACTTGTCGGTGAAGGCCTCCTCGTCCTGCTCCGGCTCGTCGCCGAAGAGCGTGGGCTCCACAGGCTGCGAGGGCTTGAGCCCCTCGTAGAGCTTCTCCCACTTGTCGGGCACTGCGGCGGACTGGTCGGTTTGCGGCTGCCACTGGGATGCGCCTGCGGAGCGGCTCGTGTTGGAGACGTGGAAGGGATTGTATTCGGGATTGAGCTTCACCGACGGAATGTCGGCCCCCGCCGTTGGGTTGAAGATGGGAATGTCGGGTTTGCCCACTGTGTCGAAGTCTATGGCCGTGACGTCGCTGTACATTCCCACGCTCTCCTTCACGGCGGCGTTGAGAATCTGCCAGATGGCCTGCTCGTTCTCAAACTTTATCTCGGTCTTGGTGGGGTGGATGTTGACGTCGATGTCGCCCGGGTCCACGTCGAACTGTATGAAGTAGGGTGTCTGCTCGCCCTCCGGCACGAGTCGCTCGTAGGCCTGCTGCACGGCCTTGTGGAAGTAGGGGTGGCGCATGAAGCGGCCGTTGACAAAGAAGTATTGGTGGGGAGTCTTGCGCTTGGCCGACTCGGGCTTGCCCACGAAGCCGCTGATGCGGCACATCGTGGTGTCGACCTTCACGGGCAGCAGGTCCTGGTTGATGCGCTTGCCGAAGATGTCGACGATGCGCTGTCGCGTGTTGCCGGGGCGCAGGCAAAAGGTCTCCACGCCGTTGGTGGAGAGCGTGAAGGCCAGTTGGGGATATACCAATGCGATGCGCTCGAAGGCGGCGATGATGTTGTTGGTCTCCGTGGAGTTGGACTTGAGGAACTTGCGCCGGGCCGGCACGTTGAAGAAGAGGTTGTTCACCATGAAGTTGCTCCCCGCGGGGCAGGCGCAGGGCTCGGGCTTGGAGAATCGGGAGCCAGACACCGAGAGGTGGGTGCCCACCTCCTCGCCCTCCTGCCGAGTCTTCAGCTCCACCTGCGCCACGGCTGCGATGGAGGCCAAGGCCTCGCCGCGGAACCCCATGGTGTGGAGCGAGAAGAGGTCGCCGGCCTGGCGTATCTTGGATGTGGCGTGGCGCTCGAAGGCCAGCCGCGCGTCGGTCTCCGACATGCCCTTGCCATCGTCGATGACCTGTATCGAGGTGCGTCCGGCGTCCTGTATCAGCACGTCGATGCGCTTGGCGCCGGCGTCGATGGCGTTCTCCACCAGCTCCTTCACCACCGAGGCGGGGCGCTGTATCACCTCGCCGGCGGCAATCTGATTGGCTACCGAGTCGGGCAGCAGCTGTATGATATCTCTCATGTGTCGATGTCTTGTTAGAAAGTTTGCAACGGTGCGGCCTGGCGCTTGGTTTCCTTCAGCTTCTGGTCGTCGGTCTTCTGGGCGTTGCGGTAGAGGTCGTTCTTGTCTTTGGGTCTGATTTCGGCAAACCACTGGAAGCCCGCCAGGCGCGTCTTGCCCGGCGGAATCTGGGTCATGGGATAGAGCGTGCCGATGGTCTTGGAGCAGACTATCTTCTGCAGCTTGCGCTCGGGGGAGATGAACATGTCCATGGTGTCGGTCTTTTGATAGTCGAGGCCGATGATGGTGGAGTCCTTGTCGTCGACGGGATAGTAGACCGACTCCACGTTGCCAACATTGGTGGTGCGGCGGATGTTGCCGTCGACGAAGTTGGCCACCATGTAGCGCGAGCTCACTTGGTTGAAGTGGTCGCTCTCGTCGTGCTTCTCGGCCGAGAACGACTGCCCCAGCACCTCCACCCGGCGCACTGTGGAGTCGCCCATGTACACTTTGATGCTGTCGCCGAAGAGCTGTCGGTTGTCGCTCCATGCGATGGGGTCGCGCAGAAGCGTCATGCACGAGTCCTTGGAGTTGCCCACGAGCAGCCCGCACACGGCCTGCAGGTCGTTGCGGAAGGCGCGCACGTTGTCGTAGGCCCTGAGGATGCGGTAGACGGAGTCGGTGTTGATGTTGTGGGTGAACACCTTCATGGTGTCGCTGTGCACCCAGAGGGTGTCCTTCTGCGAGAAGTCGACGGCCAACGGGCTTTGTGCGGCGAATCCGTAACCCGTCTTGTCGTTGTATTCCAAGTGGCCGCAGTGCAGCTCGTTCTTGTTGTGGCTGTCCTTGTAGACGACGTTGCCAAAGGCGCGGCTCAGCCCCGTCTTGTCGTTGTGGAACAGGCTGTCGCCCGTGATTTGGCGGTAGCCGTCGATGATGGTCGATCGGCTGTACATGCGCGAGTAGTCGGTGCGCGAGTTGAACCATGCGTCGGAGGTGTTCACGGTGGTCTGCTTGCTCTTGATGGTGGAGGGTCCGAGCACGTGGGCAAGCGACTTGGCGATGTCGTAGTAGAGGGTGTCGGTGTGGATGTCGCGCGTGCCGTTGTACATGTGCACCTTGTAGTAGAACTCCGCCTGTCGCTTGTCGGGCCTGTAGCCGCCCCAGTCGGCCACGAGCCGGTCTTTTCCGTCGACGAGTTTGCCGCCCTCGAAGAAGTAGACGTAGTTTTCCCCCCGGTTGTAGTTGAGGCTGTCGCAGTAGAGTGTCTGGCGACGGTGCTTGAGCACCACGTTCTGGCGCGCCGTGAGCATCTGCGCCATTCCGTCGTAGGCCGCGCGGTGGCAGGTTAGCGAGAGCGTGTCGCCGTCGTTGTATCTCACGTGGCCGAATGCCTTCACCGAGTTGGCGGCCTGGTAGTAGTAGGCGCTGTCACACCAGAGCTGCGTGCCCTGGTGGGAGAAATGCACGCGCCCCTTCAGGATTTGCGCTCCCGGGTTGGGTCCGAACTGGTTGTAGCGCAGCTCGTCGGCGTGGACCAGGAGGATGCGCTCGGTGGTCTTCGGCCGCTGCCGCTTGGAGTGGCGCGCCCCGGTGGCGGCCACTGCAAGCGCAAAGAGGCATAGAACCGTCAGCAAGCCGATTCTATGCCACTTCATTCGCTGGTAAATGTCGTTTGTCATCACTTCACCCATCCCTTGTATTCGTAGTCGCCGTTTCTGTAGCGGCTCTCCATCCAAATGTAGGTATGCTTGATCTTGTCCTTAATCCATTCCTTAATCTTTTCCTCGCGCATCTTGTTCAGCACCACATCCTTCATCACCTGGAAGTCATCCTTGATGTCGGCCCTGTGGCCCTCCCGGCGGCTCTTGAGCTTGATGATGGCGCAGGCCGTCTTGCCCCTCTTGTCGGTCAGCTGGAACGGCTCCGAGATGCTGTCCACCTCGAGTCCCTCCACCTCGCGGGCCACTTCGGTGGGCAGGTCCTTCATCTGGAAGCGGCTTGTACGCTGCTGGTTCTCCTGGTCGTCGAAAGCCATCAGCCCGTGGTTGTTGCGCGTGTCCTTGTCGTCGGAGATGAAGGTGGCCGCCTCGTCAAAGGAGAACTTGCCCGCCTTGATGTCGGCGCGGATGGAGTCGAGCCTGTGGAGGGTGGTGTCGATGGCCTCCTGCGCCACATGCGGCTTGAGCAGGATGTGGCGCACGTTGACCTTGTCGCCCCGCTTGTCGATGAGCTGTATGATGTGGTAGCCGAACTCCGACTCCACGACCTTAGAGATTTTCTTGGGGTCGCTGAGGTTGAAGGCCACCTGTGCGAAGGCCGGGTCGAGCACGCCGCGCCCCACGTAGCCAAGCTCGCCGCCTTGGCGGGCGGAGCCGGGATCCTCGGAGTAGAGGCGGGCCAAGGTGGCGAAAGTGGTCTCGCCCTTGGTCACGCGGTCGGTGAACTCGCGCAGCTGGTCTTTCACGCGGTTGATCTCCTCGGGGGCTATCTTGGGGTGCTGCATGATGATCTGCACCTCCACCTCGGTAGGCACGTAGGGCAGACTGTCTTGGGGCAGCTTGGCGAAATAGCGGCGCACGTCGGCCGGCGTCACCGTGATGCCGCCCACAATCTTGCGCCGCTCTTCCTGCATGAGCAGCTGGTTGCGATAGTCGGTGCGCAGTCCGTCGCGGATGGCGGTGAGGCTCTGTCCGCGGTATTCCTCCAACTTCTCGCGCGAGCCCACGGCTTGGATCCAAGCGTTGAGCTGCCGCTCCACTCCGCTTGTGACCTCACTCTCGGTCACTTCCACCGAGTCGAGCTCGGCCTGGTGGAGGAAGAGCTTCTGTATGGCTATCTGCTCGGGAATGCGGAAGTCGGGGTCGCCGTCGATCTTCTGTCCTTCCATCTCCATCTGCAGGCGCGCCACTTCAACGTCGGACTTCAGGATGGGCTCGTCGCCCACCACCCAAACCACTTCGTCGACGATGCTCGACTCGGGGATCTTCATCTCAGCGGCCGGCTTCGCCACTGTGGAGTCGGAGTCGCCGGCCTGTGTCCAGAGCCTTGCGCTGCCGCCGCCGTTGGTGGCAGTGGCCATTCCGGCTGCGCCCACGACGAGCATTCCTGCCACTAATGCTTTTCCTATTGTCTGTAGTTTCATCTTCTGTTTGTTTCAATTCTTCCGTCTCCCAGTCAACAAGCAGCAATGGGAGATAAGAAAAGTGTCATTTGTGTGCAAAGTTACTAAATAGATGAACGGCACGCAAACAAAAAACGTTATTTTTTGTTTTAGGTCGGTTCTAAAAATTAGGTCGAGGCGTATTCTGCCAGCTATCGAGACTCAAAACGTAAGTTGAAGAGGGAGTGTAGCGGGCTACACGACCGATGAG
>SFCY01000054.1 GCA_004558865.1 Bacteroidales bacterium | reverse complement strand
TGCGGTGTAAAATATGATACCAATATCAAAAACAGCACCATAATATGGTATACCTTAATTCCGCAACCTTATTCAATATCTCATGGCATAGCAGCAAAATCTCATCAACCATGTGGTTTCTTTTCATCCAGCTGACATTTTCCACGCAAGTGTCCCCTTAAGCGCACAATGCCACCTTACCCACATAGGGGGTTATAGGCAACAGCCCCTCCAAGACGTTTGGCTCATCCAGGCTTGGCATTGAATATGGCCCGGTAGGGGCGCAAAGCGCGACACGTTTGGATGAAGACTGCAAAAGCAGGGAGTGGATTCCACGCCCTGCTTTTGCAGTCATTCTTTAGTCGGCTAAAGCATCCCGGTCATCTTCTTATCGTCTTGTGTATCCTACCGTCATGGCCTTTGACGATGATGAGGCCTTTGGCTGTAGAAGAGACGCTTAGTCCGCTGATGGAGTAGCATCTCTGATCTTCCATTTCTTCATGTCTGGGAGCCGCGATGCCCGTCGGTGTCATTTCTATGATGTTGTCCTTGTCAAACAGGCACCAACAACTTTCTGTCAGTCTGTATATGTTGCGCTGGCCTGTGGGAACCAACAGTTTTGCCTTGCCGTATACACCCTGCGAGAAGCAGTCGTCGCCCGCAGAAGGTGGGGTTGTCGCATTGACTCGCACTGTGTCTATACTGTCACAATCAGCAAATGCCATATATCCCATTGATTGGAGAGTGGAAGGAAGCTCAACAAACTTGAGTCTGGAGCAATCGGCGAAAACTGCGTCGCCAATCTTTTCCAAACCCTCATGGAGTCGGATGCCCTCCAGGCCATGGCTCCCCCAAAAAAGACTATAAGGAAGTTCCTTTACCGCAGCTGGAATGTCAATAGACTTTAATGAGCTGCATTCTGCAAAGGCGTACATGCCCAAAGAGTCCACTGTAGAAGGCAGGTTTGCCTCTGCAAGCTTCTCGCATCCCCAGAACATTCTTGCTGGTACGACTGTGGTGCCCTGCTCAAATGTCGCTTTCTGCAAATCTTTGCAATGATAGTTGACACGCTCTCCCATGTGTTGGATGGTTGCGGGATATGAGATTTCAACGAGACCACACCCATTAAAGCAGTCATCTCCAATGTTTCTTACGGTAGAGGGAATGGCAAAGGATCGAAGGGATGCGCATCCTTCAAAAGCCGAAGCCCCCAAAGTGTTGACGGGCGTGTCTCCCTTATCGTTGCTGAATGCAAATGATGCCAGCTGGGCTGCTCCATAGAAAGCTTTGGTCTTAATTTCAGGTATCTGTGAGGAGACCACGACAGAAGAGAGTTCCTGGTTGTTGGCAAAGGCAGCTTCTCCAATGGCCGAGACTGTCCACACCCTATCAAGATAGGCGACCGACGAATGTATCTCGGCAGCAGTGGTTCCTTCTTCGCATCCTGCCACCTCAACCAATGGTGGATTCATGTTGGTGATGCGGTATTTGATGCCTTCAACAGTAAACTTGTTGCCTACGTCCAAACCAATTTCATCTTTGCCTCTGATGCTCTCAAAATGGCTCCAGACATATTCACTGCCGCGGTAAGAATCTTTCGATTCTGTTGGAACAACGAGGATGGCGGAAGAGTAGACACTGTTGTCAAACACATTCACAGTTCCTGAGGATGGTGGATTCACAGCACCAACAAACACAGAGTCCAACGCATCGCTTCCACTGAATGCATAATTGCCAATCTGTGTGAGATTCTCGCCCATCACTACTTTTTCCAGTCCGGAGCAGTCTGCCAATGCCGCGCTCTCAATGGTGGAGCAATGGGAGGGAAGAGTGATTTCCGTAAGGCCCGTACATCCCCACAACATGTTCTCTGAAAGAGTCGACACGCCGTCTGGCAATTCGATGTTGGTCAAGGACCGGCATTTGGCAAAAGCATGATGTCCAATCGTTGTTACAGTCTTGGGAAGAACCACCCTGTTCAGCTGAGAGTCATTCCAGAACATGCTGGCTGCCACCTCAGATATGCCCTCCTCCAATTCTGCAATGGCCAGAGAGGGGCAATTGAAAAACAAACTGTCGCCAAAATGCTTAATGCCAGACGGGACGAAAACTGAGTCCAATCCTGACTCGGCAAAGCTTCCGCCACCCATGGAATCCACGAGGGCAAGGTCGATGGAATGCAATGCCGAGCATCCGTAGAAAGCGTTGTGGCCCAATGATATTTTGTCGGTTTGGCCTGTTGGCTGAACGAAAGCGACAGAATCCAAAGCCGTGCAACCTTGGAAACCACCATTGCCAATATTGACTGTCGTGGGAACCTCGATTGAGGTGAGGATTGTGTCGGCTGCAAAAGCCCCGCCGCGTACGTTGCGCACAATGAACGTTTTATTCTTATAGTCTACGCTCTGCCGCAGTTGCAGAAAGCGCAAGCCTTCAACAGAGCCAATGACGTCCACTTTGTTTGTGTCCCCGATCCCTGTAACCTCATATTGAATGCTGTCAGCTACAAACTTTTCACCGACCACAGCCTCATCGCCACTTACATCATCCTTTTCCGTTACAGTAACCGTTATGGTTTTGAGAGAGCCACTCACTCCCTCGACACCGGAGAACCTAACGCTACGTTCCTCGCCAGTCCATGTGTCACCAGCCTCATTCATGGAGCCATTGTCGGCAGAAAGCAATCCTGGTGTCATATTGCCGAACACCACTTGTGTGATGCGGAAGTTGAGTGGAACAGAGAGGGAAAACGCTGCTCTTTCCTGCAAGTTAAGACTATATTTGACCATCGTATAGCCAGACCCCTTAATGGACAATCCCTGCTCGGGCGTAAAGGTAACTGTGTCCCGGGTGGTAGGATTCGAAACTGGTGTTGCAGACCACTTGCTGTAGTTATAGCCCATAGCACTGATGTCAGACTGCGATGAGAAATTGAATACTACAATGCGGTCATCTCCTCTTGCTATGCCCGTCCCAAACAGGAGCATGCAGAACAGCGCCCATAGCTGTAGATTCTCATGTAAACTTTTACCCATAATGTCATTTTTTATATTAGTATTGTCGTTCTCTAATATTCTGTCCCGTCAGCTCTGCGGGACATCTGATGGATAATGCAAAAATAGCCAATAAAAGGAACATGAGCAAGCAATATGCCGCTGTATTAGTGTTTTTGTCTATTAAAAGACACGTTTTCGCAAGCTGAAACTGATGTATTGCAAGCAAGACGGCTAAAAGTGGAGAAAGATGTAATCCACAGGGGCAGCGCTTGCTCAAGTGTGGTTGGCCTTCGTCGCTGCTGTCTGTTGCTGGTATTCTGAAGGAGAGGCCTTCATGATCTTCTTGAAAGCCATCGTGAAGAAGACCTCGACTTGAAGCCAACGCTGGCAGCCAGAAATTCGATTTTGAGGACTTCGCCCGCCGGGCTTTCCTCCATCATGCGGCAAGCCAACTCCACCCTGCGCTCGGTGAGCAGCGTCTTGAAATTCTCCCCGTACACTTCATTCACCACTTGGGAAACATACTGATGGCGAGCGTCTATGCGGTCGGCCAAATCGCAAATGGTAAAATCTGGGTCTTTGAGGATGTCCTCCTGGGTCAGCACTTCCTCAATTTTCACGGCAAGCAGTTTCTTCTCTTCTGGGGTGAGACGACTGCCCGCATACTTCTCGCTCTTCGAGGCAGGGGTTGTACGCTTGCGCCACAGAACAACACACAGCACTCCCAACCCAAAGGCCATCAGCAGTAAGGCCACAACGGTGTTTGCCTTTGGGCCATGGCGCTGGGTGCGGGCAAGTGTGCTGATGTTGTCGAGTTGGGCATAATAGCCTCGCTGGGAGTCGAACAGCTTGCGCCCTCGGCTCAAGTCGGAGTCGTTGATCTGTATGTATTCCATCTTCACGGCATTGGCCTGGGCTTTGTCGCCAGTCTGTTTGCAGAGCAGGTACCGATAGCGGAGCGCGTAAAGCTTCAGGTTGACGTCCACCTCGTCGTGTGCGGTCCTCTGCATGGTGCGCAGACAGGCCTCCAACTGTTCCTTGTCGCCCATCTGATGATACAGGCGGGCCAAACCGATGAGTGCGCACTCTTTGAAAAGTCCTTCATGTGGGATTCCCGATGTGTGGGAATAGGCTGGAAGACGGCTGAACTGAGCCAAGGCAGCCACACGCCGCCCTTTGTTCATCAAGGCGGTTCCCTCTGTCAGGGCGCGCGCGTAGGAGTAGCCCGGGATGGAGTCTGGCCATTTGAGTTGCTTGAAACGTTGTATGTCTTCGGCGGCGTCGGCAAAGTTGCCCTCCGACAGGATGCTCCCCATCAGGCAGGCGTACTCCGTCAAGCCCACCTCCCACGACCCTATGTCGACGGCGTGGTGGAACGACTGCCTGTAATAGTCCTGTGCCTGAAGGCTGTAGAATCGGAAACTGTTGATGTCGCCGCTGTAGGTGAAGGCGTTGCCCATGTTGTGGCAGATGTAAATCATCTGCTCCCTGAAGCCGTATTTCTCCGCCAATCGCAACGCTTCCGAATGATAGCCAAGGGCTATTTGGTTCTCATTATAATATATAGAGAACAGGCAGCCCAAGCCATTGAGAGCCTTTACGGCGTTCAGGGCATCGGCCGCCTTCATGCCCTGCTCGTAGTAGCGGTTGGCTGTGATGGCGAAAAAGGTAACGGCAGAATCTATCTTCTCGCCGCTTCTGCCCAGAATGCGGGCTTTCTGAATCAGGATGTCAGAGGGAACCTCGCTCCAACGGTCATAAGCCTTCACACCGTAAAGGATCCTTTCATGTCGCCCCGAAAAAGGCAACAAAAGGGCAAGGTCAATGAGACATGCCAAGACTGCAAGGATAACGAAGACCGCGGACTTCAAGGCGGGCTTTCCCTGCAACGGGAATATATGGAAAGGCTTATTCACCATGAACGAAATTCAGATTACGCAGATACTGCTGGCTGCAATTTTGTTCACAAAGATACAAAACTTTCCATAGCTTTCAATGGTTTTCTGGGAATATTTCCAGCAAAGGCCCTCCCTGCCACGACGGGCAGGGAGGGCTTGGATGGGTGCGTCCCGTGGCCAGGGAGAGGGAGGGCCTCATGCCGCCTCTTCGGCCGTCTCGTCGCTCTTCATGTGATAGAACGAGCGGTAGACGAAGTAGAGGGCGACAAGCACAAACAGCACGCCAAAGACGGGGGCTACGCCACGGAAGTTCTCGCTGATGGCTATCTCCATGGCCAGCACGCCGAAGAGCGTAGTGAACTTGATGATGGGGTTCAGGGCCACGGAGCAGGTGTCCTTGTAGGGATCGCCCACCGTATCGCCCACCACGCTGGCCTCATGGAGCGGGGTGCCCTTGGCCTGCAGGTCTACCTCCACAATCTTCTTGGCGTTGTCCCATGCGCCGCCGGCGTCGGCCATGAACACGGCTTGGAACAGGCCAAACACAGCGATGGAGATCAGATAGCTCACAAACATGCACACGGCCTCGTTGCCTCCCACTCCAGCGGGCGACGACAGGCAGGCCAGACCAAGCGCGAAGCAGAAGATGGCAATGAAGATGTTGATCATTCCGCGCTGGGCATACTGCGTGCAAATCTTCACCACGCGCTGCGACGTGGCGGTGTCGGCCTTCTTGGGCGCGTTGACATCCAACTTGATGTGCTGCTTGATGAAGGCCACGGCGCGGTTGGCTCCAGTGGTGACGGCCTGCATGCTGGCACCGGTGAACCAGAAGATGACGCAGCCGCCAAGGATGAAGCCGAGGATGGAATAGGGGTTGAGCAGGTTGAGCACGCTCTCGGGGGCTATGCCGAGGGTCTTCTGTATCATGAGGATGAGCGAGAAGATCATCGTGGTGCTGCCGGCTACGGCCGTGCCGATGAGCACGGGCTTGGCTGTGGCCTTGAAGGTGTTGCCCGCGCCGTCGTTGGCCTCAAGATAATACTTGGCCTTCTCGAAGTCGGGCTCGAAGTCGAAGTCTTCCCTCACCTCCATGCGGCTCTGCTCGATGTCGTCCTCGATGAGCGAGAGCTCGTAGACGCTCTGGGCGTTGTCAGTAACGGGGCCGTAGCTGTCGACGGCAATGGTCACGGGCCCCATGCCCAACATGCCGAAGGCCACCAGTCCGAAGGCGAAGATGCTGTAGTAGGTGCCGAAGATGGCCGACATGCCGAAGTAGTAACTGGCTATGTAGGCGCCAAACATAAGGATGAAGAACACGAAGCCGGTCCAGAAGCTGCCGAAGTTGCCCGACACGAGACCCGAGAGGATGTTGAGCGACGCTCCGCCCTGTCGCGACGTGTTGACCACCTCCTTGACGTGGGTGGAGTTGGGCGAGGTGAACATCTTGGTGAACTCGGGGATGAGGGCGGCTCCGAGTGTGCCGCAGCTGATGATGGCTGAGAGTCCGAGCCAGTAGCCCTCGCCAAGGTCGTCGAGGATGAGCCAGCTGGCAAGGAACGTGCCGATGATGGAGAGGATGGACGTGATCCATACAAGCGAAGTCAGGGGCTTCTCAAAGTCGAGGTCGCCGGCCCCGCGATACTTGGCGTTGGAGAGGGCCTTGTTGATATAATAAGCCAGCACGGAGGCAATGACGCCGAGGATGCGCATGCAGAAGATCCACACCAAGAGGCGCGTCTGGTACTCTACAGGCACAGCCAGCAGGATGAACGACACGAGGGCCACGCCCGTCACGCCATAGGTCTCGAAGCCGTCGGCGGTGGGGCCTACGCTGTCGCCCGCGTTGTCGCCCGTACAGTCGGCGATGACACCGGGATTGCGGGGGTCGTCCTCGCCAATGTGGAACACCACCTTCATCAGGTCGGAGCCGATGTCGGCTATCTTGGTGAAGATGCCTCCGGCGATGCGCAACGCCGAGGCTCCCAACGACTCGCCGATGGCGAAGCCGATGAAGCAGCTGCCAGCAAGGTTGGCGGGCATGAAGAGCAGGATGGTGAGCATGAGCAGCAGCTCTATGCACACCAGCACGATGCCAATGCTCATGCCGGCCGTGAGGGGTATGTTGAGCAGGAAGAGCGGCCGCCGCCTGAGCGAGGCAAAGGCCATGCGGGCGTTGGCGTAGGTGTTCATGCGGATGCCATACCAAGCCACGCTGTAGGAGCCGAGCACGCCGATGACAGTCCAAGCCAAAATAAGGCAGACGGCTCCAAGGCCTGTGGTCTCCAGCACGCCAAAATAGAGCACCACGGCGGCGCCGATGAAAAGGAACAGCACGGCCAAGAACTTGCCCTGCTGCTTGAGATAGGTGGAGCACGTCTTGAATATCACGTCTCCTATGTCGCTCATCTTGGGATGTACGGGGAGTTTCTTCACGAAAAGATACTGACAGAAACCGAAGACAAGACCCAGCAATACAACGGCGAAACCCCAATAGAGGATATGGGTCTCGGGGGCAGAGGCGAAGCCTTCGGGCATCTTCAGGTCTGCCTCACTGGCGGTCATGGCCATAGGTGCCAACACGCCCAAAATGGAAAAGAGGACTTTTTTCATAACTGAAAGTTTAGATAGTATTATTATGGTCTATAAAGTAGAGTGTCCTTTTGGGCGGTAAATATAAGCTCTTTTTGTCAAACGAACAAGTTTTTTGATAAGAAAATTGCATATTCACGATATTTTTTTTAAGGTCGGTTCTAAAAATTAGGTCGAGGCGTATTGGGCTTACGCCCACCTTTTCTTGCCATGGCAGAGCTCAAGCGAGCTTGGCTCTGCTCATTTGGCTCATCGAAAAGTAAGTTGAAGAGGGTGTGTAGCGGGCTACACGACCGATGAGACTTGACGTTTTGAGGCCGATAGATGCAGAAGACGACCGAAACAACATGCATCCATATCGTCTAATTATCTAAACCTAATTTTTAGAACCGGCCTAAAGACTCGCAACAATCGGCACGCCGCCGGTCCTACAGTCCCCTCCGGCCTGTGGGAACAACATGGGCTGGCGCAATCCCCTCCTGTTGCCAGCCCTGTGATTTTATATCCATTTTGGAAAAATCATGGGTGTGGTTTTGCTACTATGATAAAATTTGGCTACTTTTGCAAGTGAATCAATAAATCAGAAAAAGATGACTTTTACCATTGAGCAAGTAACAACGCTGATAGGCGCCCACCGGTTTGGAAGCGCACCGGCAAAGATTGGTTTTCTTCTCACCGACAGTCGTTCACTCTGCTTTCCCGAAGAGACGCTCTTCTTTGCGCTCCACTCTGAGCGCAACGACGGCCACAACTACATTCCCGAGCTTTATCGCCGTGGCGTTCACAATTTTGTCGTCGTCAATGTTCCCCAAGACTATGAGCGGATGTATCCTCAGGCCAATTTCCTGAAAGTGGTGAGTCCGCTCAAGGCCTTGCAGCGTCTGGCCGAGCGCCACAGGGATGAGTTCGACATTCCCATTATCGGCATCACCGGCTCCAACGGCAAGACCATGGTGAAGGAGTGGCTCTATCAGTTGCTTTCGCCGTCAATGGTCGTCACGCGCTCGCCCCGCAGCTACAACTCGCAGATAGGCGTGCCTCTGAGCGTTTGGCTCATGAACGACGACACGCAGGTGGGCGTCTTCGAGGCGGGCATCAGCAAGCCGGGAGAGATGCAGGCCCTGCGCGACATCATACAGCCCACCATCGCCGTGCTTACCAACCTCGGCGCAGCCCATCAGGAGAACTTCGGCTCCATGGAGGAGAAGTGCCGCCAAAAGATGCTCCTGTTCCACGATGCCCATACGATGGTCTACGATGCCGACGACCCCATCGTGGCCAAGATGGCCGCCCAGCTCGACGAGAAGGGCGAGCGGCTCTACTGGTCGGCCACCGACAGGCAGGCGCCGATGTTCATCAAGGGCATCAACAAGGGCGAGGCCGCCACTATTATAGAATATGTATATAAGCAGGGCGAGAGCCGCCGATACACCATCCCCTACATCGACGAGGCCAGCATCACCAATTCCATCATCTGCATGGCCGTGTGCCTGTGCATGGGCCTCGACGCCAAGACCCTTGAGGAGCGCATGCAGCGCCTGGAGCCCATCGCCATGCGCATGGAGGTGAAGGAGGGGCAGCGCGAGTGCACGCTCATCAACGACTCCTACAACTCCGACATCAACTCGCTCGACATAGCCCTCGACTTCATGAACCGCCGCCCCGACCACCAGGACCGCCGCCACACCATCATCCTGAGCGACATCTGCCAGAGTGGAGAGGATCCCCAAAAGCTTTACGAGACCGTGAGCGAGCTGTGCTTGAAGCGCGGTGTGAACAAGTTTATCGGCATTGGCCCCGACATGTGCGCCAACGCCGGGCATATCCACGTGGGCGAGAAGTATTTCTTCCGTGGCGTGGAGTCGTTTGTCCATAGCGACGAGTTCCACCATCTCCACAACGAGGTGATACTGGTCAAGGGCGCGCGCGCTTTCGGCTTCGACCAGATTACCGAGCTGCTCGTGCAGAAAGTGCATGAGACCACGCTCGAGGTGAACCTCAACTCGGTGGTGGAGAACCTCAACCATTACCGCTCGTTCCTCAAGCCCGAGACCAAGTTGGTGTGCATGATCAAGGCCGACGCCTACGGAGCCGGCGCCGTGGAGATTGCCAAGACGCTGCAGGACCATCGGGTGGACTATCTGGCCGTGGCTGTGGCCGACGAGGGGGCGACGCTCCGCCGCAACGGCATCACTGCCAACATCATGGTGATGAATCCCGAAATGACCGCCTTCAAGACCATGTTCGACTACGACCTTGAGCCAGAAGTCTACAGCTTCCGACTGCTCGATGCCTTGGTGAAGGCAGCCGAGAAGGAGGGCATCACCGACTATCCCGTACACATCAAACTCGACACGGGCATGCATCGGCTGGGCTTCGACCCGAAGAAGGACATGGATGAGCTGATTCGCCGCCTTAAGCACCAGTCGGCCGTCATCCCGCGGTCGGTGTTCTCCCACTTTGTGGGGTCCGACAGCGACGACTTCGACGACTTCAGCGCGCGGCAGTTCGCCCTCTTCGATGAGGGAAGCCGCAAGCTCCAGTCGGCCTTCAGCCATAAGATCCTGCGCCATATCGACAATTCGGCCGGCATAGAACACTTCCCCGAGCGTCAGCTCGACATGTGCCGCTTGGGGCTTGGCCTCTATGGCATCGACCCACGCACCAACCGCCAGCTCAACGTGGTCTCGACGCTGAAGACCACCATCCTGCAGATGCGCAACGTTCCGGCCGGCGACACGGTGGGCTACAGCCGCAAGGGCAAGATAGACCACGACAGCGTGATCGCCGCCATTCCCATCGGATATGCCGACGGACTCAACCGCAAGTTGGGCAACCGCCATTGCTACTGTTTGGTCAATGGGCAGAAGGCCTACTATGTGGGCAACATCTGTATGGACGTGGCCATGATCGATGTGACCGGCATCGACTGCAAGGAGGGCGACAGCGTGGAAATCTTCGGCGAGCATCTGCCCGTGACCGTGCTGAGCGATGTGCTGGAGACCATACCCTACGAGGTGTTGACAGGCATCAGCAACCGCGTGAAGCGCGTCTACTTCCAAGACTGACTCCCTCTCTTCAGTAGGGTGTTGGCAAATGGCGCGAACACCAATTATGCATTATAATCCCCCGATTTGGCCGGTTTGTCGGGCCAAGTCGGGGGACTTTCTGTTGGCGGCAATGAATTGGGCAAAAAAAACTTGAATAATTGCTTATATATCCCAAAAAAAATGTCTATCTTTGCACCGCTTGCAGAGTGCAAGCTTAGGGGGTGCTGTGCTATGTGGCATGGCTGAGATTAAACCCATCGAACCTGAAACGGGTAATGCCGGCGCAGGGAAGGTAGTCCCTTAATATTGTTTTATTATTTCTTTTTCTTTAACTAAATGCAAAAAGATGTAATTTTGGCTTCCATGCTTCTCGGCATGGCGACATCTTCGGCATGGGCTGGAAACGACAACGCGAAAGTGCCTGCCGACTCTCTCCACACGTATCAGCTCCAGACAGTGGTTGTGGCCTCTACGCGAGCTGGAAACAAAACGCCTATGGCTTTCCAGAATGTGAGCCGCAAGGAGCTGCAGGCTGTCAACTTCGGCAAGGACATTCCTTACCTGCTGTCGCTCACGCCCAGTGTCATCACCACTTCAGATGCCGGCAATGGCATTGGCTACACCACGCTGCGCGTGCGCGGAACCGACCCAGGGCGCATCAACATCACCGTGAACGGCATCCCGCAGAACGACGCCGAGTCGAGCGGCCTCTATTGGGTCAACATAGGCGACCTCGCCTCAAGCGTGCAGTCGATGCAGGTACAGCGTGGCGTAGGCACATCCACCAACGGCACCGGAGCCTTTGGAGCCACCGTCAACATGCTCACCGAAAACATTGGCGTCAAGCCCTACATGGGACTCGACCTCAGCGGCGGCTCCTACTATAGCCACAAGGAAACCTTCCGCTTCAGCACAGGCCTCTTGGGCGGACATTGGGGCGTGCAGGGCCGATTGAGCAACATCGGCTCCAAGGGATACATCCGCAGGGCCTCGACCAAGCTCAACAGCTACTTCCTCCAAGGGGGATACTTCTCCGACAACACCATGGTGAAGCTCCTCACCTACAACGGACAGGAGCAGACCTACCACGCCTGGGACTACTCCAGCAAGTACCAGCAGAGCATCTTCGGCCGCCGCTACAATCCTTGCGGCGAATACAAGGACGATGAGGGACACACCTTATATTATAAGAACCAAACCGACAACTACCACCAGCAGAACTACCAGATCATCCTCACCCAGCGCTTCTGCGACCAGCTCAACCTCCACGCCGCCCTCCACTACACCAAAGGACAGGGCTACTACGAGCAATACCGCTATAAGGACAAGCTCGTGAAATACGGACTGGCCGACAAGGGCTTCAAGTCGGACCTCATCCGCCAGAAAAAGATGGACAACGACTTTTATGGAGCCATTGCCGACCTCAACTACAGCGACGGCAACAACCTGAGCGCAACCCTCGGAGGCGGTTGGAACAAATACGACGGCGACCACTTCGGGCGTGTCGTCTGGGCCAAGCAGACACAGTATGAGCTGCTGCCCGACTTTGAGTACTACCGCAACAACGCCAAGAAGACCGACGGCAACATCTACGGCAAGGTGAGCTACCAGTTCCTGCCGGGCCTCTCCGCCTTCGTCGACCTGCAGTATCGCCACGTGATGTACAAGCTGCAGGATCCCAACGACGAGTTTGGCAGCAACCCTGACGGCAAGTTCATCTTCAAGGACAACTTCGATTTCTTCAATCCCAAGTTCGGCGTCAACTACGACATCACGCCCAACCACCAGGTGTATGCCTCCTACGCCATCAGCCACCGCGAGCCCACACGCACCAACTACAAGGACTACGCCTCCAACGGCATCTCCTATCCCAAGGCAGAGCGGCTGAACAACCTGGAGTTGGGCTACAACTATCGCAGCCCGAGGTTCAGCGCCGGCCTCAACCTCTACTGGATGGACTACGACAACCAGTTTGTCCTCACCGGCGAGCTCGACCCCATCGGCAATGCCATCACCCGCAACGTCAAGGACAGCTACCGCATGGGCGCAGAGCTGCAGGCCGCTTGGCTGCCCGCAGACTGGTTCCGCTGGGACGCCAACGCCACGTTCTCGCGCAACAGGGTGAAGAACATGAAGGTCACGCTCGACGACTATCAGACGGTGGTGGACCTCGGCACACAGCCTCTGAGCTTCTCGCCCGACATTATCTTCAACTCCATCATGACCTTCAGCTGGAAAGGCTTCGAGGCCAAGATTGTGGAACGCTTCGTGGGTGAGCAGTACCTCACCAACACAGGCTTCAAGAAGATGCAGTGCAAGGATGCCGATGGCAACACGACCATGGAGACGCTGACGCTCGGCGACCACTGGACCACCGACCTTTCCTTGGACTATCATTTCTCGTGGAAGCGCTTGGGACTCAAGGACGCCACCATCGGCTTCTCGGTCTACAACCTCTTCAGCAAGAAATACGACAACAACGGATGGGCAGCTCCCCAGTTTGAGAAGGACGCCAACGGCAACACCATCGCCGTCAACACTTGGGGCGTGCGCGACGACGGCGCAGTGGGCTTCGCTCCCTCCGCTCCGTTCAACTGCATGGCTCATCTGAGCATCAATTTCTAACCCATTTATCCGCTATCCCTGACGCCCCGCACAACACGCGCCTCTCTCCCATCCGGTGGGGGAGAGGGAGTGTTGGGGGGCTTGCCTTTCTACCTTTAGATGCAGTAGGGGCAGGGACCAATTTTGTATGGCATATCTCGACATCATCACCACCCTCTTGGGTCTGGTCTACATCTGGTTGGAATACCGTGCGAGCATCATGTTGTGGCTCGTGGGCATTGTCATGCCCGCGCTCGACATCTTTCTCTATTGGAGCCACGGACTCTACGGCGACGCGGCGATGGCCGTCTATTACACGGTCGCCGCCATCTATGGATGGATCGTGTGGAAATTCTGCAAGAAGCACGACCAGAAGGAGGGCGAGCAAATGCCTATCACCCACATGCCGCGCCGCCTCTATGTGCCGGCCCTCTTGTTCTTTCTCGTCGCCTGGGTGGCGACGTGGTTTGTCCTCTCCCATTACACCAACTCCAACATCCCCGTGCTTGACGCCTTCACCAATGCCCTGAGCTTTGTTGGGCTGTGGACATTGGCTCGGAAATACATCGAGCAGTGGTTTTTCTGGATTCTCGTCGACGCAGTGAGCTGCTTTCTCTATATCATTAAGGACCTGCCTTTCAAGGCTTCCCTCTATGGCCTCTATGTCGTCATCGCCGTGATGGGATATTTCAAGTGGAAGAAAATGATGAAGCAGGCATGATCTATCCCTTGTTGAACCTCCAGAGCCGCTTCGCCCACGTGGTCCTCGCCGATGGCGACGCGCCGCAGCGGGACATCGCTTGCAGCCTGCTTTCCCATGCGGAGCAGTTGGTCTGTTGCGACCGGGCTGCATTGACAGCCTACAAGCGGGGGCTGCGACCCGCGGCCATTGTGGGCGACGGCGATTCCATACCCGATGAATTGCGCAAGCGTTTTGCCTCTCTTTGGCATCCCATTGCCGAACAGGACTCCAACGACCTGACCAAGGCCACGCGGTGGATGATGGCTTTGCCCTCGTTCAGGCAGTCGGCCGACAAGACCATCTGCTATCTTGGAGCCACGGGCAAGCGCGAGGACCATACGATAGCCAACATTTCGCTGATGGCCTATTACAAGGATGAGTTTGGCCTCAACCCCATTATGGTCACCGACCATGGATGGTTTGTGGCCCTTCATGGCAACGCCACGCTTGCGGTCTTTCCCCACCAGCAGGTGAGCATCTTCAATTTCTCCTGCCACCAGCTCAGTGCCAACGGCCTCAGGTGGAAACCTTGGGCGTTTGAACGGCTCTGGTGTGGCAGTCTCAACGAAGCCCTCGGCACCCACGTGGACTTGGAGGCCGATGGCACTTACCTCGTTTTCCGCACCTTTGATGGAAAGGACAAAGAGCCAATGTAAAGATTAGTGGAGGCACTGGAAAAGCTTAGTTGATGATGATTCGGCACACAAGAGCTGTGCGATTGCTTTTCCAAAGGCCTCCCACTAATTTTTTTTCTGTCATATTTTTTTGCCATCTCCAGCAAAAATGTTACTTTTGCCTTATCTAATCCTAACCAGTAATTCTATATGAACTTTAAAGCTAAGACCGTGCTTCTGTTGTTTGCCTTT
>SFCY01000053.1 GCA_004558865.1 Bacteroidales bacterium | reverse complement strand
ATCGGTCGTGTAGCCCGCTACACTCCCTCTTCAACTTACGTTTTGAATCCCGATATCTTGCAGAATACGACTCGACCTAATTTATAGAACCAGCCTTAAGTATTGTAGGTTTTGCATCGCAGCAAGGGCTTTACTGGTTTTTGTCAGAATATCAGCCTAAATTCTCATAATTGGCATTCGTTGTATATGCGGATGACAGCAAAGTGGTCGAACATTTCTTTAGGGCCGGCCCTAACCCTACCTACACGCCCCCCCCTGCAAGCGGATGTGAAGCCCCCCTAAAGACCCACCGCGGGCCTTTAGGTCTTTAGGGGGCGGGTCTTTAGTCACTGTTGCCCGCTTTCCAATAGGCGGAGACGGCGGTGGTAGTAATGGTAGTAGAGTGCGCCGGCGATGGTGAGGCCGAAGGGGAAGGAGAACCACACGCCCACCAGGCCTCCGCCCATGCTGATGCCGAAGACGTAGGCCAAGGGCAGCGACACGACAAAATAAGACACGAAGGCCACGAGCATCATGGGGCGGACGTAGGCCAGTCCGCGCATGGCATTGCTGAACGTGCATTGCAGTCCGTCGCTGAACTGATAGATGATGAGCGGCACGATGGCCCCCGCCACCTCGGCCGCCACCTGCGGCGAGCTGGTGAAGAGGTAGCCCATGCGCTCGCGGAAGACGATGACCGGCACCGACACGAGGATGGCAATGATGAAGTTGAGGTGGCAGCCGGCCCACGCCGTGCGCCTGATGGCCGTGTAGTCGCGCTGCCCATGGAAGTGGCTCACGTGGATGGCCACTGCCGCTGACAGGGCGTAGTAGAACTGGAAGAAGAGCTGGCTCACGGTGAGCATGATCTGGTGGCCGGCGAGCGCCTCGGTGCCTATCCATCCCACGATGATGCTGCAGAGCGACCACGCGCCGCTCTCCATGCCCATCTGCAGGCTGATGGGCGTGCCCAGGGCGATGAGCGAGCGCATGCCTGCGCGGCTCACCCGACTGCGGCTGCAGGCGGCGCGCTCTGCCCGGTGGCGGTGCGAGAGCATGAAGCAGAGGGCAATGGCTACAAACATCGTGATGCGCGCCAAGAGCGTGGAGAGTCCCGCGCCCGTGATGCCCAACTCGGGGAATCCGCCATGGCCATAGATGAGCAGCCAGTTGCCCACGATGTTGAGGGCGTTGCCACCCAAGAGTATCCACATGGGCGTCTTCGTGTCGGTGGTGGCGTCGAAGAGCTGCTTCAAGCCGTTGAGCCAGCACACAAAGGGGATGGAGGCCAAGTTGATGAGATAGTAGGGGCGCACGTAGGGCAGGAGCTCGGCGGGCTGTCCGAGCCTGTCGAGGAAGAAGTAGAGCACCGCATAGACCGCCATCAGCACAAGGGCGGCCAGCGTGTTCACCGCCATTCCGTCCTTCACCGTGGCCCCGATGCCGTCTATGTCGCCCTGTCCGTAGGCCTTGCCGATGAGGGGCGTCATGCACAGGGCGAAGCCCATCGCCATGAGCAGCCCCAAGATGAAGATGTTGCTCACCAGCGAGGCTGCGGCCAGCTCCACAGTGGTGTGGTGGCCTATCATCAGCGTGTCGGCGAAATTCTGCAACACCACGCCAATCTGTCCGATTATCAACGGCGTGCCCAAATGGACGAGGGCACGATAGTGGCTCAAGTATTTTCCCATTAGTCTACCTTTGTTTCTATGTAGGAGGTGCGGCGTCCCCGCATGCACAATCTTGCGCGGCGTCCCCGCCGCACAATCATGCGCAGCGTCCCCGCATGCATATTATTCTTGCAGGGTGACCTGCCGCAGACTCCTGCACGGCGGGGACGCCGTGCCTCCTACTTGTCGGCTGCAAAGGTACGAAAAATATCTGGTATACGGCCCTGTGGAGCCCATGAGAGTGCCACTGCTGCGGCTCCGGCCTTTGGCTTCCCCGTCGCCCGCAGGGCAGCTGTGGCTCCTATTGCTTCTCCACCTTCCAATCGTCTATGCAGCGGTGTTGGCGCGAGAAGTTCACACCTATCTTATATAGCTTGCGCGCATCTGCCGCAAAGGGCCTGTCATAGCCCTTGTCGGCTATTTGGCGCAGGGCGGCGTCGGCGCTCTTGTCGTATTTGAACTCAAAGATATACACGTAGTCCTTGGTTTGGGCTATCATGTCTATCCTCCCGTCGGATAGGGTGCGCTCCACATCGGTATAGAAACCGAGAAGCTTTGTCACAATGTAGAAGGCGTTCTGGAAATACAATTCAGCGTCGCCGACAATCTTGTAGTCGGTGTCGGCGAACACCACCTGCATCCTCTTCATGAATTCCTCGGGTTTGCCGCATTCCAGGTCGCGTACGAAATTGACGATGAACATCGGGCCGCTTGCCTTGCTCACGTGGGTGTAATAAGGTAGCAGGTAGTTGGCGAATCCCTCCTCCACCTCCTCGTTGGGATAGCCCAAAGCGTATAGCTTGAAGGTCTCGTCATATCCCTTGATGGTCAGGTAGCCGCTCTGATAGATGATGGCCAAAGGACTCTCGTCGAGCGGGTCGATGGAGTTGAGGTATTCTCCCGACACCTCCTGCCGGGTCAAGTCGGGTAGATAGAAATGGTCGCGTTGCAGGAGCCTGACAAGGAACGACGGTGTTCCCGTCTCAAACCAGTAGCTGCCGAACTTGCCGCTGCTGAACGTGTTGAGCAGACTGAAGGGATTGTATATTCCGGTGGCGTGTTCCATGAAATGGTAGCCGTCATAGCGTTTCCTCAGCCGGGTGCAAGTCTCCCCGTAGCTCATCTTGCATTTGCCGGCCAAGGCTTTGATGCTTTCCTCGAAATATTTGAGGGCCTCTTCCTCGGTTATTCCGCAGATGCTCTCATATCGTTCGTCCATGGAGATGTCGGCGAGGTTGTTGAGGTCGGAGAACACGCTGACCTTTCCAAATTTGGTGACACCCGTCAGAAAAGCGAACCTTATGTACCTGTCCATTGATTTCAGGGCCGCATAGAAGGCTTTCAGCGTTCCACGGTAATCCCTTTGCAACTCCTTGTTGTCGATGGCCTGCAGCATGGGCTTGTCATACTCGTCGATGAGGATGACGACGCCCTGTCCCTCCTTCTCCGCAGTCCTCTTGATGATGCCCTCAAATCTTTGGGAGAGAGTTGCCTCGTAGGGGTTGCGCCCATAGCGTTCCTCCCATTCTGATAGAAACAGGTTCAGTCGCTGTCCAAGCACTTCCTTGGTATCGTATTTGTCGGTGTTCAGATCGAGGTGCATGATGGGATGGGCGGTCCAATGCTTCTCCAAGCCTTCCATGGCCAGTCCCTTGAACAGCTCGCGCTTGCCACTGAAATAGGCCGACATCGTAGAGACAAGCAGTGACTTGCCAAACCGACGGGGGCGTCTTAGAAAATAATAGTTGCCTTTGCTTGCAAGATTGTATATCAGTTCCGTTTTGTCAACGTATGCATAGCCTTCTTTGCGGATCTTCTCAAAGTCCTGTATTCCGATGGGGTACTTCATGCGATTTGCCTTTTGACGAATGTTTCTATGCAAGGCCATAGCCAGCCGTCTGCAAGTTGGCTTGCGTGGCCATAGCCCTTGCAAAGCTACACAAAATATCGCTATCCTCCAAACAAATCGCTATTTTAATGTGCGTCGCGTGACATGTGGGCCGTTGCTGCCTACTGCAAGTGGGGGTGGCCGGTCGGGCATCGGCGCAACCCTGTCCGTGGCGTGCCCAGTGCTCCAGCCAAGGGTGGCGACCATACATACTGAAAGGATTGTTCGCAGATTGATGCCCATTTGTCGGCATTCTTGTCGCCTGTAGGAAAAAAACGGGCGGACAAACCTGCGTTTCCAATTTTTTTGTTTAAATTTGTACTTTAATTCCCAAGTTCTGCCGCCTTGCCCCATAGCCCGCCCACAGCACTATGGGCGAAGACTCCCTCCCCGCGGGCACGCGCAATGGAGGCGCAGCCCCCAAGAGCGTAGGGGTGAGCGTGGTGCAAATAAACAAGGATTCACCCATGTCAACAGTTGATTTGAGACTTTCGACTTTCAGACTCGCACGCGCCGCCAAACTCTTCATGGCCCTCCTGTTGCTCCTTCATGCTGTCGGGGCGAGGGCTTCGGGGAGTGGTGACGACAATGTGGAGCTGGCCGAGACCCGCCAGCTCATCGACCGGGCCGTAGCCTTCTCCAATTCGGGGAGGGGCGACTCAGCCATGCTCTACTTCAACCGGGCCGCCAAACGCTGCGATAGGCGGAAGAGCGCTGACGACAAGAGGCTGGAGGTGAGGGCTCTGTTGGGGGAATGGTCGGTCTATTTCTTCTTTTTCTTCGACTACTCCAAGGCCTTCGAAACCTTGGCGCAGGCCAGGATCATCAGTGAGCAGCACGGTGTCAACATTGCGCCCATCGACTTCCGTGAGGGCCTGCTCTACCACGCTATCAGCGACCAATGCAACGATGAGGCCGCGGCCAAGCTCGCCCTCAACAGCTATCAGAAAGCTTTCAACGGAAGCGGGGCCGACACCGACACGCAGACCCACCACAACATGATGGTCAACTATATCCTGATTGGCAACAAATTGGGAAACTTGGACGCCGTGCGCAAGATGTGGGGCAAATACGAAAGACTGCTCGGCCGCGACAAGTCGGCCTACTACGAATACAACAAACTGCTCTTGGAGGGGATGGCGGCCCAGAAGCGAGGGCAATACAAGAAGGCCATCCACACCTACAACCGAATCTTCGACATCATTCCCTTCCGCCCCGACAAATACAGGAACATCACCATCGTGTGCCGCTTCCTCGCCCAGTGCTACGTGGCCATGCGCAATTATCCCAAGGCCATCAGCATCATGGAGAGGACTCTGGCACTGGCCGAGAAGGGGGAGATGAAAGACGCGCAGATAGAAATCTACAAGATACTCGCCTCCTACTACGACCACATCGGCGAGAAGAGGAAGTCCACCGACTGCCTCAACCGAAGCGTGGTGATCAGCGACTCGCTGCTCAACTACCAGCAGTTGGCCAAGGTGCACGAGATGAGGCTTCTCCTGCAGATGCAGCGCTCCGACATCATGACGGCCCAAGAGGAACAGGCCAAGCGTCGGCTCGCCGCCGTGGCGGCCGGCTCGCTGCTCACGTTGGCCGTCATCATCCTGGTAACGGCCATCGTAGTGGTGAAGAACAGGAGGCTGACCGCACTCAACAAGGAACTCTACAATAAGAACCAGGACATCCTCAGGGCCGAAAGCCAGGAACGGCAGCGACGGAAATCATACGAGGAGGAAATCAGACGCAAGGCGGTGGAGCCCGACGCCCAGGAATCCTCCGCCATGAAAAAATACAAGGGCAGCAGGCTCACCGACGACGTGAAGCAATATATCGACGGGAGAATCATCGACCTGACCGACAACTGCGATGAAATCTTCTCTTCCGACTTCTCGCTCGAACGTATGGCGCAGCTCATCGGCGTGCCGCCCAAGCATGTCTCGCAGGTGATCAACGAGCGATACCAGTGCAACTTCAACTCGTTCATCAACCGCTACCGCATTCACGAGGCGTGTAGACGCATCAACGACGAGGCCCACTACGGCAACTACACCTTGGAGGCCATCTCGAAAAGCGTGGGATTCAAGGCGCGCTCATCCTTCATCGTGACTTTCAAGGCCTTTACGGGGATGACTCCCTCAGAATACCAGCGCATCTCGAAGAGCAAGGACAAGTAGCCGCCGCGCACCGGAGTCAGCCCGCCCACACGCCAAGCCAGCCCCCGCGGCGTGCCTTTTTTGTACGGAATCACGATTCCGTACAAAAAAACCTTTTAAAATGTAGTGAGAAACAACTTTTTTGTTTTCCTTTGCTGGTAAATAACGGTATTGTTTTATCATTTTATTATAAAAAGAGTTGCTTATGAAAGTCTTTTTACGTATTATTCTGTTTTTCGCCTTTTTTATGGCGAACCAAGCTGTCTTCAGCAGCGTAAAGGAAGTGAACTCCATCGCGGAACTTAAACAGTGCGGCTATGGCACAGTGAAGTACAATATCGCCCAAGGCACGCAGGTGGTGGCTCTGATATCCGACTATTCCGGTGACAACCTGTTTCTTTGGGACGGTGAAGAAGGTGTGCGGATAACAGGCTTGCAGAACGGCTACCTGTCCCAGACCCTTGCTGGCGTGAAGCCTGGGCAGAGTGTCAGTGGATTCATCACGGGCACCTACAGCGCCACGCAAGGCATCATGAACAACCTCAGCTGCACACCCGGAGATTACTATCCCAACGATACCCTGCATCTGGAACTCGGTGGAGAGGGAATGCTCACGCCAAAGGCAGTCACTGTGGAGGAACTCAACAAGGCGCAAGGCAGTCTCGACTATGTCAACTCCTACGTGAAGGTGCATGGAGTGCCTGCCTACTACAACTATGCCAACGTGTTCTTTGATGACAGTTTCACGAACAGCATAGCCTTGGCAAACGATTTCTCTGTCATTCCCTATGACAGCTTGAACAGCTACAACAATCAGAAAGGTTATTTCACGGGTATCGTCAACGCCACACAGTCCCACTACTCCAGCACCTACGGCCTCGACGTTGTCGACTCGGCTTGGTTTGAGAGCGAGGGGATGGCGGATGCCAAGAAAGTGGAATGGGATGCTTTGAGAACAGACAGCATCGTTACCGCACCGTTGGCTGATGTTACCATCAAGAACCTGGACATGGCGGCAGGTGGGTTCTATCCGCTCTGTCTTCCGTTCAATGTTGGCTCAAAACTTGTCAAAGAAATTTTTGGTGACGACATGAAAGCCTATGCCATGGATGTCTCCAATAGCAGCATGGAAGCAGGAAAGGCCACGTTTGCCTTCAAGGCATACGATGTGGACTCCTACGGAGGTTTCTATGCTGGCAGTCCTGTGATTGTTATGCCCTCCAAAGATGTTGGTGAGGCTTTCTTTGGCGGTGTCTCCATCAGCTCCACGTCGCCCGGTCAGAGTTCCTACACCGACTGGACCACCTACGAGTCGATGGCGTTCAAGGGCACCTTTGCGCCTTATGCCTTGATGCCGTCCGACCTGTTTGTCTCTTCAGCAGGTGACCTCGCCAATCCTGCCCAGAGAGGGGATTCGCTGAGGGCTTTCGGAGCCTACTTCTCCGTGCCTGTGAGTGTCTATGGCGACCAGCCGTCGGCCCAGACGGTGAGTCTCGTGGTTGACGGAGTGGCCTTGTCCATAGCCCATGTCGCAACCTGTCGTCCTGTGGCAGATGGCTGTGTCTACACGATCAACGGTGTCCGTGTGGACAAGAATGCTCTGAAGAGTGGCAAGGGCATATACGTTGTCAATGGAAAGAAAATCATGGTCAAATAATCTTATCAATCAGCAACGGAATGACAACATCAAGAATCAGCTCGATCTTTCTCTCGTTGGTGTTGGCACTGAGCCCCATCATGGTTGGCGCAGTGCCAGCCTACCCTAAACTCATATTGAAGAAGCAGGGCGATGGTGCAAGTCTGAGGACTTACCTGAGAGGTGACGAATACGGGCATTACTACACAACGGAGGACGGAGCCATCCTGACAGAAGGTTCCGACGGATTCCTCTACTATTCTGCGCTTGCGCAGGATGGAGTGATACAGGCCAGCAATGTTATGGCCAGCAACGTAGAGGACAGAGATGCGGCAGAAAAAGAGTTTGTTGTCCATCAAGACAGGACCGCCATCTTGGAGGCGTTCCAGAGCCGACGTGAGCGTGCGCTGCAGTCGTTGCGCCGCAATCCCCGTCCGGCCGAGGTGAAGACGCTTGCCAAGGGAACGGTAAACGGATTGGTGATACTCGTGGATTATCAAGACATCAAATTCTCTGTGCCGTCGCCCAATGAGGTCTTCAACCAACTCTACAATACGGAGAACTACGTGGGCGAGTATGCATCGGGAAGCGTGCGCGACTATTTCACCGACCAGTCGAAAGGTGTCTTCACGCCACATTTCGACATCGTTGGCCCGGTCACGCTGCCACATGCGAGAGCCTACTACGGAATGGAAGAGAAAGGAGCGGAGATGATCATCGATGCATGCAAGAAAGCCAAGGACGACTTCCAAACCGATTTCTCCAAATATGATGCTGACGGTGATGGCTACGTCGACTTCATCTTTGTGGTCTACGCTGGGTATGGCGAGGCGCAGGGAGGTCCTACGGAGTCTGTATGGCCCAAGGCCGTGGATCTGACCTACGAGAACTGGAAGACTTTCGATGGCCTCTACCTCGGCAAAAGCGCCTGCACTTGTGAGTTGCACGGAAACAGCGGCACGCAACTGGATGGCATTGGCACCTGCTGCCATGAGTTCAGCCACATCTTGGGATTGCCCGATGTCTACGATACCAGCACTGCTGCGACCGGCTTTGGCATGGGCGACTGGGACATCATGGACCACGGTTGCTACAACGACGACTCAAAGACTCCCTCAGGCTATACGGCCATGGACAAATACACTGTTGGATGGCTGGAACCCAAGAGGCTGGCCCCCGCGGAGAATCTCTCACTCGGCGACCTGCAGTCAGCCAATGAGGCCTATTTCATCATCAACCCCGCAAACAAGAATGAATTCTACACATTGGAGAACCGCCAGCCTACCAAATGGGACAAGGCTTTGCCCGGCCACGGACTGCTTGTGAGCCATGTGCATTATGTGCCAAGCCTCTGGCAGTCGAACAGGGTCAACGCCTCCACTGGGGATTATGAGCATATCTCCCTTGTGGCCGCCGACAACAACAAATCGGCGAGCAGCTATCAGGGCGACCCCTACCCGGGCTCTTCTTCCAACACCAGCCTCACTCCAAGCTCTTCGCCAGCCATCAGTTGGCACACGGGCGGCGGGAATGCACCCCAGGCCCTCACAAACATAAGGGAGGCGGGGCAGACCATCTTCTTCGACTATAGCGACCAGGCCACGGGCATGCAACAGGTTGTGGCAGCCAATGGTCTCTTCTGCACCACGTCGGGGCATACCCTGTCTGTCAGCAATGACAGAGGAGGGCGCGTCTGCGTCTATTCGTCAACAGGAAGTCTGGTCGCCACCTCTTCAGCCTCCACGATGGTGGTGGATCTGCAGAAAGGAATGTATATTGTCTCCAACGGCATCGAACAACAAAAAGTAGTGATAAGATGAAAATGACACTGAACTATAAACGTATGGCCCTCTTGGTGGCGGTCTTGTTGCAGTCCGTCGTCATGTTTGGCAATGTTCCGCACCGCCTTGTCTATGGCTTTTTCAGAACCAACGGCACAAACTCCTACGGACTTGGGAAGTTCTATCTCGACAATTTGCAGGACATCAACATCATACAGCCGGGCGACGGTGAGCAGGCCATCTTCTGCGGAGCTTGCGCCGACGGCATATACTACACCTGCGAATATCGTTACTCGCTCACCGAGGGTCCTGTCCCTTCGGGCTTCTATGCATATAACATCGCCACAGGAACAACGGAAAAAGTCGGCGACTATTCAACAGACACCTCCAATCCGCAGCTGAAATTCCAGGACATGACCTACGACTACTCCACAAAGACGATGTATGCCATTGGCTTTGAGATGGGACTGTCCTCGCTTTTCACTGTGGACCTGTCGGATGGCAAGTTCACCAAAGTGACCGACATCGACCAGAGTGGTGCGGGCACCCTCGCCTGCGACATGAAAGGCAACCTCTACACCATAGGGCAGGACGGTGCGCTCTATAAGGTTGACAAGCTGTCGGGCAAATGCACGAAGATCTGCGATACGGGACTCTCTGGGTTGGCAGGAAGCCAGACCATGGAGTTCGACCATACCAACGGCAAGCTCTACTGGGCTGCCTACACCCTCTATCCAAGTGGCCACAGTGGAGAGACGTTCTTGGAGTGCATCGAATTGGGCGACGGCAAAACTACAGTGACCGAATTGGGCCAGTTGGGCAGCGGCGCAAGCCTGCAAGGAATGTATATCCCCTACGTGGTGGATGGTGACGATGCTCCCGCCGCCCCGCAAGACATTCAGGTGATGCCGGCTCCCGAAGGACAGTTGGACGCTACCTTGTCATGGACAACGCCAACTACGACGTTCGGCGGTGGCGTTTTGACCGACCTCAACTCGGTGACCATCTTGCGCAATGGGGAACAGATAGCCAAAATTCCAGTTGCCGAGGGAGGCAAGAAAATGAGTTATCACGACACAGGCCTTTCTTCTTCTGGAGAGTATAGGTACACGCTGTTCGCCTCAAACACAACGGGTGATGGCCAAAGGGGCGACCAGTTTGCCTACATAGGCAAGGACAGTCCCGACCGGCCTTCCTCCATCCAGGCTTCGGTGGGCGAAGGCTGCCGCAACATCCACTTGTCGTGGAAAGCACCAGCAAAAGGACGCCACAATGGATTCTTTTCCAAGGAGGGACTCCATTACAGGATTGAGAGGCTGCCGGACTCCGCTGTCGTGGCCGACAACATCACCGACACGGCTTTTACGGACAACAGCATTCCACGACTTGGCAAATACGCCTACAATGTGTATGCCGTCAACCCGTTTGGAGAGTCGGCCGAGAGGACTGCGGATGGATGGGTGTTGGGCAAGGCCATCGATGTTGAGGACGGTGTGCCCCTCGTTCAGGACTTCAGCAACGAGAAATACTTGGAGAACCAGTGGACCATCGTCGACGGAAATGGTGACGGCTACAGTTGGATGTTCAACACGCTGGCTCCGCAATATCAGTTCAGGAGCCAATCCACGGGAGCTGAGTATTTCATCAACCCTGGCATACAGAACGAGGGCAACGATGCTGACGAATGGCTCATTTCTCCTCCCATCGCCTTCAAGAGTGGCAAGACATATTATGTCACGGTGAGTGGGCGCGTCTATTCGGAAGAGAATGTCGTCATCACAACGGGCCCCACTAACGAAACGGCCAAACAAGAAGAGGCAGGCAGGTTGACGATGGACTACGACGCTTCCACCGACGATGGTGTCTCGCCGATTCCGTTCAGCGACTATACGGTGACGCTGAAGCCCATGGCCAAGGACGACACCCTGTGCGTGGGCTTGCATCTCGTTACCCCATATCCTGTGAATGACTACTCCATGCTCCAGATTGGCTCGATAAGCATCAGCTCGGACGAATACGCCGGCATAGCAGATAGGAGAGACGTGAGGACGACAGACAAGATATACAATCTTCAGGGCGTGTATCTTGGCAATGACATGTTGCGCTTGCCAAAAGGCATCTACATCAAGAACGGAAGGAAGGTTGTCGTCAGGTAGCAGGACTCCGCCGGGCCTTTGCCTTGCAAGTTCCTTTCAACCATCGCTCTCCCCGGCGGCCATAGGCTGTCGGGGAGAGAATCCTTCCTCTATAATCCTTTTGGACCTACTGGAATTTACTTCCCTACTGGAAGTCGAAACTTTTTTTCATTTTTATTTGGAACTTTACTATTTTTATTTTATCTTTGCCAACAGAAATCTAACTTAACAATTGTTTTTCAATGAAAAGGATTCTACCTCCTTTTATGTTGCTGTTGTCTACCGTTTTGGCCCATCCACAAGGCGAAAAACTGGAAGTGGCAGCCTATGGACAGACCATCGTCGAGGTCGGCAAGCCCTCGACGCTAAGCCTCTACACTTTCAATGCTGGCGACAATCCCATCACGAAGATTGGCTATTGGATAGAGTGCGATGGCGACACCACGCGTGGCAACCTGCTCTTGGAGAAAGCCATAGAGCGGGGCGTGGCAACCGCTGTCAACATTCCATTGCCCCCTTTCAACTCCATTCCACGCTTCCAGCTCCGTGTGGGTATAGACAGCGTGGACGGGTTGCCCAACGGGGCCGAGGCTACCGTGGGCGAAGGTTGGGTGCTGCCCGTGACGCAAAAGGCAAGGCATCGTGTCTTCATAGAGGAGTTTACCGGCACTTGGTGTCCCAACTGCCCACGCGGCATTGTGGCCTTGGAAAAATTGGAAAGGCTTTATGGCGACAGTGTGGTCATGGCAGCCATTCACAATGATGACGTTATGGCCTGCAAGGGCTATGGCAGCGTGACGCAGAATGTGGAGGGGCTGCCCTACGCCTTTGTTGACAGATGGATTGGTGGGGATCCCTACTGGGGGACAGGCTACGCGGGCTTCGGCATGAGGGACATTGTGGGCCGGTGCCTCAGCATGGGAGCCGAGGCCACCTTGGACATCACGAAAGCTTTGTGGAACGAGGACTCCACGGCTATCAGTCTTACGACGGCCAGCACATTTTTCTGTCAGGCTGCCGCTGCCGACTACGCCTTGGGATATGTGGTTACTGAAGACGGCATGAGAGGCGAGGGGAGCGAGTGGTATCAGGCAAACAACTTGATGGATGACCTGGAGTTCGCCTTCGACGATGACTTCAAACGCTTTTACGAAGGTGGAAAGCAAATCAAGAACATGACCTATAGCCACGTTGCCGTGGGAGGATGGAAGCCCGGGAGTGGCTACGACAACTGTTTCGGTGGCTCCATAGGGGAGGGGCTTGAAATGACCGTGGAAAAGACGCTCGACATCTCGGCCATCAACATGATACAGGACAAGGGCAGGCTCAAGGTCATTACCCTGCTTATAGACAGGAAATTGGGCAGGATAGCCAACGTGGCAGAGAGCCGTGTGGCCGCCCCGACATCCGACGCGCTTCCCCGCACATCCCTCACGCAGGGGCAAAGGCGTGTGGTCAGAGCCTATCAAGCTGACGGTCTCCGCATCACCCGCATCAGTGGCGGGCTGGTCGTTGAGCAGCTGGAAGACGGAACGGTGAGGAAGTACGTTACTAAATAACTCATTCTTAATATCTAAAAATCAAAACTTATGAGGAAAAATTTACTGTTATTACTGATGTTGTGCATCGCGACAGTCGTGGGTGCGCAGGAGGACGACGACCCTGTAGTCGTCAGGAACGTGGAAGTCGCGCTGGAGAAGGCTGGGACACTCGATTCCGTGCTTAAGGCCATGACACCAAAGACCATCACTGGCCTGAAGATAACGGGCGAGATCAATGGTTCTGACGTGTATGTGTTGCGCGATTTGTGTACCAACCATTACTATACCGAGGACAACGGTCTGCTGCACAAGCTCGACCTGACCGACGCACGCATCGTCGCCGGTGGTCTGAGCTATTTCGACGACGTGGAGTATGGTGGCGACGGCTCGTCAAAATACACGGAGGATGACGTCATTGGCGAGTTGATGTTCTACCAGTGCAGCCAGCTCGACACGCTCTTGCTGCCCAAGAACGTGAAGGCTGTGGGCAAGGGGGCTTTCCAGGACCTGACGCTCTTGAGGGAGTTGCGCCTGCCCGAGACGGTCGCCAAGATAGGGCAGGCGGCCTTCCGGGGCTGCTACTCGCTCGCGGCAGTGAACATTCCCGAGGGCATCGACTCCATCGCGCCTTACACCTTTGGCTACTGCGAGGCTCTCGCTTCCATCAAGCTCCCCTCCTCTCTCCGCTTCATTGGCATGGGAGGATTCATGAAATGCACCTCCTTGGAGAGTGTTGCGGTGCCGGAGGGAGTTGACAGCTTGGGAATGGGCGCCTTCATGACCTGCGACGCTCTTCGCATCGTCCACCTGCCCTCTACCCTGCGGGGCATGGCACGCTTTGCCTTTGGCAATGCTGAGGCTATGGACAGTGTCTACATTGCTGCGACGACGCCTCCCGCCGGTGTGCCCGACGTGTTCTCTGGCATGCCTTCCGCTGCCGTGCTGATAGTGCCGGTGGGTTGCGTGGAGAGCTATGAGAACTCGCCCATCTTCAATGTGTTCCAGCATATCATCGAACTTTCGCCGGTCATCACGGACGCCTTGGCGCTGAGTTCTACCGACTATAACAACACCTACGACTTGGAACAGAAATTGGGAGAGACGATAGATGTCGTCATCAAGCGTCCCATCAAGGCCGGCGAGTGGGATGCCATATCGCTTCCCTTCAATCTTTCCGCCGACGAGATAAGGGAATATTTCGGGCCATCGGCTGTGGTGCAGAGGATAATGCGTTTGGGCAATGTTGCCAAGGGCGAGCCTGAGCATAGCGTCGTGGTGAGCGACACGACGGCCATGGAGGCCGGTATGCCCTACCTGCTCAATGCAGGTGTCTCCACGGACAGCATCAGATACAAGAACGTGACCATAGAGCGGTCGACAGGTGTCACCCAAATGCTGGACGAGAGCGATGAGAACTACTCCTACGCATACGCTTATTTCAGCTGTGCCGACATGTTGGGTAGCGGTGCCTACCTCATTCAGCCTGATGGCTCCATGGCTTGCGCCCCGAATGCAAGCAGTGATTTGGAAATCTACGAGACCCCGGGCTTCTACGTCAGCTTCTATCTCCCTGACAGCTGGGGGCAGGACGCTAAGGTGAGCGTCGTGAAAGAAGAGGTCTACAACTCCATCGGCAACATGTCTGTGGACAAGGCTTGCGACAACAGGATTTACAACCTCGGCGGAATGGAAGTGAGCGCCAAGGGCAAACTGCCCAAGGGCGTCTACATCAAGAATGGAAGGAAAATGGTCGTCAGATAGCGGGATTCCGCTGGGCCTTTGCCTTGCAAGTTCCTTTCAACCATCGCTCTCCCCGGCGGCCACAGGCTGTCGGGGAGAGTCCTTTTCCTGTTTTCGTCATAAGGACACCCACTTAGAGCGTATTCTGCGCAATGCTGGTGCGCACGCCTTTGTACACATGCCGTTTGGGTGATTCCTCCTGTAGTCCCTTATTGCCGGTTCTAATAGTTAGGTTCAGAAGCCAAGCCGATACGGATACATGTCATTTCAGTCGTCTTCTGCATTTATCGGTCTCAAAACGTCAAGTCTCATCGGTCGTGTAGCCCGCTACACTCCCTCTTCAACTTACGTTTTGAGTCCCGATATCTTGCAGAACCTTTTCGATAAGCCAAA
>SFCY01000184.1 GCA_004558865.1 Bacteroidales bacterium | reverse complement strand
CCCCTTTGTGCCAGCGCCAAGGGCTTAGACCCTCTGCCATTGTAGGGGCTGAGGACTTGTGAGAGGCGCGCCTCTCACCGCCCTCAACCCCTACAATGGTAGATTCTCCTGCGTCGAATCTTGGCGCTGACACAAAGGAAAACCATGAAAACAGGCTATCGCCCCAAACCTTGAAAACAGGCTGTCGCATGGGAGGTCCGCTGCCCGTGAGATCCGCTGCCCTAAGCGGACAATTAAGCCTTATAGGTTTTGTAGGTTTGTAGGGACAGGGACCGCGCCAGCCTGTTTTCATGGTTTTTCTTGCTGCGATGCAAGGGTTTTACTGGTTTTTGTTACAATAGAATCCTAAATTCAACCGTAAGGTTCCGCACAGCGGATATTTTCCGCGGATTCTAAGTTCTTATATAAGAGGGAAGGTAAATTGGGGAATTGATGGCCACGCATTTTGTATTCAAGAACTTATTCAAAAGTGGGTACAGCAAACTGAACACCCTAGTTGCGAACACAAATTCCAGCACCCGTTAACATTAGTGTCAGGACATATTGTTTCCCGTATTTCTTGTCTTTGTATAAAAGGTTTTGTATATTTGCACCCAAGGAGACGCAGGCCTTGCTCCATGGCTTGCCCCACGACCGGAAAAGGCGCGGGCTGCGGCCGGGCAAGGCAAGGATGGCGTCGCCATGACAGAGAAAAGGAAAATGAGAATGAAGGGAAACTTGTTGAGACTGGCGTGCGCGCTGGCGCTGCCACTGTTGTTGGGCTGCGCCGCCTCCGCCGAGGCTGGTGGACCGCAGCGCGAAGTGAAGGCTGTGGCCCAGGGCGACAGCGTCGTTGTGACTTGGCAGCGGCTGGCGACCGACTCCAGGCGCACGAAGTTCAAGTTGCTGCGCAATGGAGAGCCTGTCGCCGCTGGGCCTTTGCGCGGCGTCTACCGCTATGTGGATCGCACGCGCCGCAACATCATCCGCCGCGGTTGTCTGCCCATGCCCGAGGATGTGACCTATGAGGTGGTGGGCGGCAGTGCCGGGGGCTCTTGCATCCTCCGCGGGAGAGTGGGCCAATGATGAGGCGCGTGGTCATCAGCAGCCAGAAGAAGGCTCTGCTCAGGCAATGGGCCGAGGAGTTTGAGGACGAACGCTTCCTCCAAGGCGACCCCTCGTGGTTCATGCACCAGGTGCGGGGCGCCGCCAACCAGGAAGTGATGGCCTTTCTCGCCTCCTGTCTGAGCTATGGCTCCCGCCCCCTGTTCCTGCCCAAGATACAACTGTTGCTCGACTGGTCGGGCGGAGAGGTCTTCGATTGGGTGGCCGATGGGGGCTACGGCAGCTGTTTTCCCGATCCCGAGGCTTGCTTCTACCGCCTCTACACCTGTGGCGACATGCTGGCCCTGCTGCGTTCGCTGCGGCTGATGCTGGTGCGCTATGGCTCCATGGGCGGCTATGTCTCCATCCGCGCCCAAGCGCCCACGGCCATCGCAGCCCTTGAGGCCCTCACGGCATGGTTTGCCCGGCACGGCAGCGGCGGCATCATCCCGCTCGACACGCGCTCGGCCTGCAAGCGGCTCTGCATGTGGCTCAGATGGATGGTGCGCGACGGCAGCTGCGTTGACCTTGGCCTGTGGCGCGGCATCGTCGACAAGCGCTCGCTCATCATGCCCCTCGACACCCACGTGGTGGAGCAGGCCAACTCGTTGGGGCTTCTCAGCTCCCGCTCCACCACCATGGCGGCGGCCCAGCGGCTGTCGTCGCTCATGCTGCGCGTCTTTCCCGACGACCCGCTGAAAGGCGACTTCGCCCTCTTCGGCTACAGCATGATGGGCGATCGTTAGGGCTGATGGAGTTTCCATTCGCCCCAAATTGTACGAGAAAATGGTGCTTTTCGTTACAATATGAGTTAAAAACCCAACATCGGGTAGCAGTTTGGGGAAAATTCATTAACTTTGCACCTGCAAACAACCAATAAAACATATTCGGACTAATGTCTAACTTAAGATTCGAGGCCGTAGAGAAAGCTTTCAGTAAACGGCCTGTGAGTGTGATTCAGCCGGTTGAGCGTCCGTCGGAGTACTTCGGCAAGAATGTCTTCAACCGCGCCAAGATGTACAAGTACTTACCCGCTGATATCTACGAGAAGCTGATTGATGTCATCGACAATGGGACACCCCTCGACCGCGGCATTGCCGACGCTGTGGCCAAGGGCATGAAACAGTGGGCCGACGAGAACGGAGTGACCCACTACACCCACTGGTTCCAGCCCCTGACGGAAGGCACCGCCGAAAAGCACGACGCATTCATTGAGCCCGACGGCAAGGGAGGCATGATAGAGAAGTTCTCGGGCAAGCTGCTCGTGCAGCAGGAGCCAGACGCCTCCTCGTTCCCATCGGGCGGAATACGCAACAC
>SFCY01000183.1 GCA_004558865.1 Bacteroidales bacterium | reverse complement strand
AATTCATGGTAAGTTTCTGCCGTAGAATTTTATGCGCGTAAGCGCAATTTTACGCGATAGCGATTTTCGTCATGGGCAGGCTTGCCTCCAAAGGTGTGGGTCTGAAGTGACGGGGTAGCCGTCGAGCTTGCTCGTAAGGCCACCCCATCACTTCAGAACCATAGCTCCGGTTGGAGCGTAAGCCTGGACATGACCATTTTCCTTCCCCTTTACATATAAACTTACCATGATTCCACGGAAAATATCCGCTGTGCCAGTTTGCAGCAAAAATAGCGTTATTGTAGACAGCCCTCGCAAGCGCCTTTAGGCTGGTTCTATAAATTAGGTCGAGTCGTGTTCTGCAAGATATCGGGACTCAAAACGTAAGTTGAAGAGGGAGTGTAGCGGGCTACACGACCGATGAGACTTGACGTTTTGAGACCGATAGATGCAGAAGACGAACGAAACGACAACTGCACTTTATCGAATATTCTATCAGCCTAATTTATAGAACCAGCCTTAAGCCTGAAAAGAACGCTCATTGCGAGAGAAAGCCAGCCCGCGCGACGGAGGACCGTCAATACAACTCCACCTCTATCTTTTGATGAAGCATCAGGGCCACGAACTTCAGCACCTTAACACGCTCCTTGACCGTTGCGGGACAGAAGAGCCAGCAGTCGCGCCCCACATGGATCTGGTTGGCGTATTGCTGGGTGGTGGTGATGAGCTTCTTGCCCGAAACCTCCAAGTCGCGGCGCTTCACCTCACTGAGGCCAAACTTGCAAAAGCATTGGCTGTAGGTAAGCTGCGAATTGTTCTCGAATATCTTGTAACCATCGGCAAAAGTCACCACCATACGCGACACGTCACGCTTCTTCTTTATCTTCGGCTCTTCCGTGACAGGCTCGAAATCGGAACCTATCTCAACATTGAGGCCAAGCTCCAACTTGTTGTTGATGGATTGCAACTGGATGTATTTCGTTCGGGTGTCGGGTTGGGTGTTGACATACCATCCGTCGTCGAGGGGAAGCATGTACTTTTCAAACTTCTCATATTTCTCCCGCGAGACAAGCGGCAGGTGTCCGACTTCCAGATCAATCTCGTGGAACCGGCTGCTGCCAATCTTGTTGAGCGTCGCCACCATAGTGGCATTGGCCCGCGAGCAACAGACTACGGTGCCGTCGGGAAAGGTGACACGCAGCTTGGATTGAGGGCTGCGAAGCCTGAGTTTTTGGGGAACTTGGGGCATAGTTGTCTTATATTTTAGTTGTTGTTGTATTTAAAAAGCATAAAGGATTCTCTTCTCTCCATGACTGCACGGCAACCATAGTTCAGCCCACCGTCCAGATTCATACAGGAAGTCACTACCTCTGGGCGGTGAGCTCGCGCCCTGTGGACCACAAAAGCCCCAGAGCCCAGCGGCCAACAAGGCAGGACGCTATCAGCGCTACGACGGCATCCACATAGTTGATGCCCCAAAGCAGGCCGCAGAGCAGACCAAGGATGGCGCCGAAGTCGGTCAGCACGTCGCTGAGGATATGGAGATAGGCCGCACGGCTGTTGACATCCCCATTGCGGCCATGGAGCAGGTAGGCACAGACAAAATTGGTGGCACAGCCCACGACGGCCATCACCAAAGCCTGGCCGTAGGCGATGTCGACATCGGGATGAATGAAGCGGTCGATGGCCTCGATGAAAATGAACACGGAGACGAGAAGCAGCAGCACACCACTGGTGTAGGCCGAGAGATTGAGAATGCGGCGGCTGTCCCACCGCTCGTTGCCACGACTCTCAAGGCGACGCACCAAGACATAGGCCGCCCAACTGAGGCCCAACACCATCACATGGCTGCCCATGTGGGTGGCTTCGGCCAGCAAGGCCATGGAATGCGTGAGGACTCCAACGGCAAACTCGCCGGCCATCACCACAAGGGTGAAAACCACAACCGCCGCCGTGCGCCGCTCTCCCCACGAATGGTCTGTATTCTTTTGCATGATGCAAAGGTAGGAAATAATATCCAATCCGCCAAACGAAGCTTCATCTATACTGACTGACATACAGCCGGAATGGTGCAGGCAAGGTGAGGGCTGGCCATAAAGAAACATGGTTTTGTACAAGTATCTGACGACAGCCACGGAGAGGTTGAATCATCAATAACCCCAGACTAAGGTGCGGTAGTGCCGCAGTCTGGGTGGTGGCGTGGGTGGAAGCCTCCCTACATGCCTCAAAGACGCACAGTAGCGCGAAGCGCGTAGCATAGATAGCGGTTAATCATAAGGCTGGTTCTATAAATTAGGCTGATAGAATAATCGATAAAGTGGATTTGTCGTTTCGGTCGTCTTCTGCATCTATCGGTCTCAAAACGTCAAGTTTCATCGGTCGTGTAGCCCGCTACACTCCCTCTTCAACTTACGTTTTGAAT